>JAKARU010000021.1 GCA_021819225.1 Thermoplasmata archaeon | reverse complement strand
GGAAGCCTCCCAAATGGATGGGATAATAGGTGCGAGAAAGCTGTTCACCATAGATCTTCCATATGTTAAATCGAGCATCCTTTCAGCCACAGTCCTGATGATTCTTTACGGATCGTTCACATTCGATCCGATCTATGTTGTAAAGAGCAGTGCTGCTCCATTCTCAATAACAGATCTTTCCTATTATTCATATCAGCTTTTCTTCTCAAATAATGTTGGGTTTGCAGCCGTCCTCATGACAATCATGACTGCAACTTCCACTGTTATAGCGCTGCTGTTCGTCAGGCTTACCCTCTGGGAGGGGATGAAGGGTGGAAACCAGGTCTTCAAGTTTATGCCAAACAGGGAAATGCCAAGATACATGGCATGGTTCTTCACTGTTCTTTACATGGCCTTCTTCCTGTTTCCTTTCCTGTGGCTTATCCTGGAATCACTTAAGAGCAACCCGGAAATTGTGGCAATTCCGCCCATAATAATACCATATCTGATTACCACTGCCCATTACACATTCAGTTTTATAACAGGTGAGCCATATTTCCTAACAAGCCTTGCAGTTTCCCTTGGAACCTCAATCCTTGTTCTTTTCTTAGGTGCTCCAGCAGCCTATGCTACCTCACGTTACAGAATTGGGGGGCTGAAATTCATAGGCCTCATCCTGTTCATTTATTCCCTTCCAACCGTGATCTTCATGATCCCTGTTCATAATATAGTCTATTCTATTGGAATGATAAATTCATGGGAGGGACTCATAATTTCCTATCCTGTCTTTGTGCTGCCACTGACCATATGGATGCTGTATAATTTCTATTCCAATTTTCCAAAACATCTTGATGAGGCTGCAAACATGGATGGGATGAATGTGTTCAAAACGTTTTATTCAGTAATTTTGAGACTTAGCGGAGATGGTATATCTGTGACACTTCTCTACTCATTCATACTTGCATGGGGGGCCCTCATATTCCCGCTTGCCCTGACATACACCCCTTTCAACATGTCCCTGCTCAACCCTTCAGGAGCACAGACCGCAACCATATTTGTGGGGAGCACCATAGGCCACGAAGCTTTTAATTATGGGGCGCTTTCCGCGGCAAGTGTAATAAGCATAATTCCATCACTGTTACTTATATACATAGCCAGAAAGAGGATTGAGAAACTGTGGAGAGTTGGAGGTAACGTAAGTTGAGTTCGCAGTTTGGTCTTTATGACATAAAAAAGAATTATGGGAAGTTTACCGCTATTTCCGTTGAAAACCTGGAATTTGATGAGGATTCATACATAGTAGTTCTTGGTCCTTCCGGATCCGGAAAAACAACTCTCCTCAGGATAGTTTCCGGCCTGGAAACTCCGGATCAGGGGAAGGTGGTTATTGGTGGCGAGGATGTTACAAACGTACCCTCATGGAAGAGAAGCGTGGGCCTGGTCTTCCAGAATTATGCTCTTTACCCTCATCTGACTGTTTACCAGAACATAGCAATTCCCCTGACCGTTGAAAAGAGGCCATTGAATGAGATAAGGAAGAGCGTGGACGAGGTTGTGGAAGTCATGCAGCTACATGATCAGATAGGAAAATTGCCAAAGCAGCTGAGTGGAGGCCAGCAGCAGAGAGTTGCACTTGCAAGGGCGATCGTCAAGAAACCCAAGATTCTTCTCATGGATGAGCCACTGTCAAACCTTGACACACGAGTGAGAGTTGACCTCAGGGGATATCTGAAGGATACCCAGAGAAAACTTGGGATAACGGTGATTCACGTAACCCATGATCAGGAGGAGGCCATGGCCCTTGGTGATTCCGTGGTCGTTGTCCATAAGGGAGAGATAGTACAGCAGGGAACCCCGAGGGAAGTTTATGGAAAACCCAGGAATCTGTTTGTTGCCGGATTTCTTGGAGGAATAAATCTCTTCAGGAAGGAGGATATAGGATCCCTTGGAATAGACGGTGCCTTCGATACTATGGGCATAAGGAATGAGGATATCTACATTGTAGGCAAGGACGATCCACACCAGCTTTCTGGTATTGCTGGCCATTCCCAGTACCTGGGCTCCCAGACTCTCCTCAATGTGAGTATTGGAGATATTGAAATAATGACCAGGATATCTAAGGATAAAAAATTGAAGCATGGCACGGAGGTCGGAATTATCCTGGATCTCAAAAATGCAATCTTCTTCCAGGATGGAAAAAGGGTAGACATTGATGTAAGTCCATAGCCTTACCCTCATTGTGATTTTTTTTCAATCCATCCATTTATTTCAGGTGATATGTCTTCTATCTCATTTCCGGTGAAGGTAGCGATCTTCCTGTCCCCCTGGTAACGGGAAATGAAGGCGGTATCCTTTCCAAGTTCCGCTGCAGGTATTATATCGTTTACATAGTGATCGCCAATGCTGATCAGATCTGCACTTTCAGGAAGCTCACCGATTATTTTTTTTACTCCCTGAGGCTTCTGTGCCCTGCTGATGATGTTATCAAAGTATACATCAAGGTTAAGTTCTTCCAGAAAGGGAGTTACATAGGGTTCCGGTGAGTTTGAGGCCAGAATCATTGTACATTTTCCCATGCCTCTCTCCAGGATCCTCCTTATTTCTACCGGAACTTCAACATATTCAGGATGCTGGAGGAGCACTTCCCTCATCCCTTCGTAAGCTGCCTGCATCACGGATGGTGGTGCAGACGGAAACATCCTGGCAACAATTTCATAGCCATCGTTGCCATAAAAATGGTCATAATCGGTAAGCCTGCGTTCTATTTCCCTTACTTCCCCGGAATCCTCCATTCCCATGAGATCAAGTATCATCGACGAATAGATCGTGAAGGGTCTGTTTCCCCTGTAAAGGGTTCCATCAAAATCCCATAGTATGAATGGCTTCATCTCGATTCTCCTGTTTCAATGAATTTCGTGGATATCATGTTCATGCTTTCCTCATTAAACCCTTCTACTGCTGCAATACGGGCCATTCTATTCATCCAGCAATTTATTCCATGCATAGAAGTCTAACCTTTCGTGCCCCCTTTGTTCTGTACCGTAATCAGGATTTGGCCACAATTCTGATCACATCATTGTCCTTAAGAATGTAAGACCTGCCAAGTATCATTTTTGTTCTTCCATTCACAGCACGTATGAATCCATTTCCTATGTCGGTGTGTACCCTGAATGCAAGGTCTTCTGCTGTATCTCCCTGATCCATCAAGAATGCGTCAGGCAGCACGTTTCCCTCCTTGTCTGTCCATTTGTTCTCGTCATAGACCGGATAAACAACAATTTTTTGTAGATCCTTTTTCACGATGCTTTCCATGAGGTCTGATACCCGTTCTATTCTTCCACTGTAATATGCGGTTCTAATTTTTTCAAGTGCTTCCCTCTGCTTCGGGCTTGCTTTTTCACTTGCCTCAATAGAGTCCATATCCCTGATTATTCCGGACCTGAATGCCCTGAACAGGGAAAGTTCATAGTCTGCAGATATTACGTGAAAGCCTTTTTTCCTTATTTCCTCCGTATTATCAAGAAGATCTCCCTTGTTCACCACCCTCTTTATTGGCCTTATGATAGTGAGAACTGAGCGCGTGAATTCCATGATTTCATCGTCTCCCCATATGGAAACGTTGTCATTCATCTTTGTAATGGAAAGAATCCTCCTGACATCCTTCAGGGATATACCGAAGAAGGATGCTTTCTGAAGTATCTTTTCCTCGTTAGGTATTGAAAGATGTGATACTTTCTTTGAAAATCTTTCCCAGTCGTTACCGAAACGTGCTGAAAACCAGAGGAATATTTCCCTTTCTACTTCTTCTGCTTCCCTTGTTATTTCCTCTGTTGACATTATCTTCTTGTCGCCTGATACTGGACTTATGAGGTTTATAATTGCAGAGGCCTCTCGCAACGAATCCATGAACTGGTTTCCCATGCCCTTTCCCTGACTTGCCCCTTCTATGAGTCCTGGAACATCCATGACCTCCACCGGAATATACCTTGTTCCATTTATGCAGCGACCTCTCCGTGGAGAACATTCCTTTCCAATTTCAGTATGGGGGCATTTTTCCTTCATATATGCAACGCCCTTATTTGTCTCAACGGTGGTAAAAGGATAGTCTCCAATTGCCACAACAGTTTCCGTCAGGGAAGAGAAGAGGGTTGACTTGCCTGCGTTTGGCTTTCCTGCTATTCCTATGCTGAATTCCATTGGTCAACACTTACTTCTTTTCAGAGATGTATGATCCACTTATCTTCCTCATGTTGTATCCCTTGGGGCATTCAACCTTCTGGCCTATTGATGATATCTTTACCTTCCCATCGTTCCTATGATGGATCAGGTTGCATTTCTCAATGTACTGGCACGTTATATAGTCACACTTCATGCTCCTTGTTGCCGTGACTGATCCTTCCTGTACACGCCGGTCATATTCCATTATGAATTCTTCGGGTAGCTCTTCCACTGAAACTGCCGTAACCTTTCCCGTGTTGAATACATTGCACGGCTGCTCCTTCATCCTGACCTCTTTTATCCTGTATGTCTTTCCCTGTTCAAGATTAAAACACACATTCTTTATCTTGCATTCAGAACAGGTCTGCAGCGGAGTTACATATCTAAAAGTACCGCCAACTACTGCCTGATCCAGCCCTATTAAGGTAATTTTACCTGCCATTTTCTTTCAACCCTTTATTCTATTATTTTTGTGATCCTAAGGGCGGATTCAGCAGCATTGTAGCTAAGGTCAACCTCTCCAAGTATTGTGAAACGCTCAGGTCTGATCCTGTGAGCTGTCCTAAGAGCCTCAATCATTATGTGATCATTTATCCCATAATCCCTTGCTCTTATGGATATTCCTATCCTTTCAAAGACAGACGCAAGATTCCTCCAGTCACCTCCGTGAAGGAACATTGCAATAACTGAACCTATGGCCACCTGCTCACCGTGAATTGCTTTTCCCGGTGCCAGTGTTTCAAGGGCATGTGCAATCAGATGCTCACCGCCGCTGGCCGGCCTTGATGATGCAGCTATTGCCATTGATGTCCCGGAGGCCAGTATCTGTTTTGTAACAAGCCATACAGATTCCTCAACACCCGGCATGATCATGTGAGCTCTTTCGATTAATTCCTTTGCTGCATATTCAGCTATTGCTGCTGCACTGCTGCTGTAATCCTCACCCTTTAACCTGTTTGCCAGTTTCCAGTCAAGAATTGCTGTTTCGTTGGATATGACATCCGCGGCCCCAGCCTTAAGGTACCTGTAAGGAACCTTTACCATTATTGCGGTATCAGCAATTATAGAAACCGGCATTACAGCCTCTTCAGATACTGACCAACCCCTTCTTTTGATGGAAGCCCTTGGGGAAGCTATCCCATCATGACTTGGAGTTGTCGGTATACTGATCAATGGAACGTCAAGATAATAAGCGGTCTTCTTTGCAAGATCTATCTTGCTTCCGCCTCCTACTCCTATAATCATATCTGCACCGTATTCTCTGGCTTCCTGCGTGATCCTGTCAAGAGTCTCCTCATCTGCAGGACCTGCCATCAACAATGTATTCTCTATAGAAGCGTCACCGAGAATTTCTGAGATTTCCCTTCCTGCAAGTTTAAGCGTGTTCTCTCCTGTTATGATAGCAACCCTATCACCCCTCAGGTTCTTCTTTACGACGTCTGTTGTTTTGTGAATTACGCCGTGACCCACATAAATATCACGTGGAAATTGCATAAATTTAAATTTCTCAAATTCCATATTCTCAGCTGGACTTACTATGTTATCTTTCAATATAAATTTTCATAAAAATATGATATCCTTCGAAGAGAATATTTTGTTTTGAAAATGGATAGTTCTGTTCATGATTGAAAATTTCATAAATTTACAGGAATTTACCATAATAAGAAATATATTTTGAAAAGAGATGAAAAATATTTCCCGATAGTTTATGGGAGCCTTTTTGCGAACATGTCTGTTCCCATGGTGCCGTTTGAAAAATACGCAGCTTCATTTACTGTAACTGCAATCACTCCTGCAAGGTTGTCACCAAAAAAGGCAATTTCCTTCTCTATGATTGATTTCAATGGCATGCTTCCAATTCTACTGTAAATACGGTAGCATAGAATCCTTTTCGCTATTTCTTCCCCGATTCCTGTCGCTACAACTGCTCCATCCTGACCGCAGTATATGCCTGCACCCGGAATCGGGACGTCGCCAACCCTGCCACGCATCATTGGTGATGCCCCGCCGGTAGAGACAGCTGCTGCAAATTTCCCATTTATTCTTGCCACTGCCCCAACAGTATCGTGTGGTTCATCTATAATGCCCTCCCTTATCAGCTTCTGAAATTCGATGTATTTTTCATTCTCTGTTAATCCATCCCTGATTCCCCCGATCATCTTCCTGTACGCCTCGCGGCTTTTCACAGTTGAGGGATCATATTCCATGTATCCACAACGCCTTGCAAATTCAACAGCCCCAGATCCAGATAGCATTATATGAGGGGTTTTTTCCATTACATCCCTTGCAACCATTACAGGATTTTTTACTGCTTCTATGCCGATAACTGATCCGAATCTTCCTGGAACTGAGACTGCAGCATCCATCTGGATTGATCCATCAATTCTCATAACTGATCCAGTTCCCGCATTGAACTGTGGATCATCTTCCATGATCACCACTGCATTCACCACAGATTTCAAAGGGTCTTCATTCCAGCTTTTCTCTGCAATTCCATTCATGTCAGGAGCAGATCTTGCCTTTGAGCCTACCCCTCCGTGGCACAATATGATGTTTTCCATCTGAGCTGATATTTTTGGAATATAAATAATACATTTTTCATAGCCGGGTCGTTAAATATTCCCAGAACATGCATGCAGGAGTTTAATTTGTAAGCCGTAACTTCATTATCATGTGTGCAGGAAAACAAGAACCAGCAATTCAAACTTTTACCTTGACAAACATAAATCAACTTTCTAAAAATCACTTACAAAAAAGCTAATTATCCATGATTATATGGCTATGAGAGGGCTCGTAGTCTAGCGGTATGATGTCTCCCTGACACGGAGGAGGTCACCGGTTCGAATCCGGTCGGGCCCATTTACAGCTATAAGTAAGTCCTACTTTCTAATGAATAGGTAGGAATCCGGTTATTTAATTAAATGGATATGAAAAACATTATGGCCTTCTGATCCATAGCTAAGACCCATTTTCAGAAGATATCTTGGAAGCTGCATGGCATGTTAGGGATATCAATCTCCTGAAACTTAGGGTAGAGACACCCGAATATTGCAGCTTTAGGAATTGGATAAAATGTTATTAAGGCGGGAATCTATTCAGATATATGGAAAAGGAAGTAGAAGTTCTTTCTGTTCAAAGATTGATTGATCTTTCAGATGGAAAGGCAGTGTATCAGGTAACTATGGCGAAGCCACACAAAATAACTGATGAAATAAGGGAAAGGCTTTCTGATGAGCAAAGGAATTCAACAGAGATTTATACTAACATCCTACAATTTACAGTCCCAATCCAAAATGGCTCGTTGTATCCTGTCGGATCGAGTTGGAAAGTTGAAATTAATAAAGATGGAAGTCTTAATGTCACACCTATAAGCAAAAAATAATTTAACGTCTAATACCTGAAACTAATTTTGGTGATATATCTTGCCCGTTGATTTGAAATATGAACTTGAATTTCCCGTAAAAGTAATACCTAACCAGCTATCTAAATTCAATGAATCACCAAATAAGAATGCTGCAATTTTCCCAGAGACTCAATTATCGTTTCGTGACATGGGAACTGCTCCTATTTTTGTAATTAATCTTCCACGCGCTATATATATTAAAGGACAGATTGCAAAGGCAGTGCCAATTCCATTCTCGGTTAAAAGAAATGTTAGAGATAGAACAACTATAATTGAAGATAAATTGACTACAATCCGCTCTGAACTAAAGAAAAAGTACGCGGGCGTTCACGATTTCAATCAAATACTGGATTCAATGATAGAAGAAATAATTTCAGATAATGATCTTCAGAGTAAGATAATTAGTCTAAAAGAAAATCAATTACTGAAAGCTTTTAGCAAATTGCTTGCTTTAAAGTTATTGCAAGAAACATTTGAAAGATTAGACAAGAAAGATAAGATAAATTTCAAGAGAGAAGCATTGAGGGGAAGTAAATTTGGGTAGATTTATTCTTGACACGAATGCACTGATCTCAATAATTGAAAAGAAGAATCCAAAGATATTAAAGCACCTAAATGAAGCGGTGCTACGTCAAGATGAGATTTCAACAACCATTCTCAATTATTATGAGCTTTTGAGAGGGGCGAGTGCCACCACTAATGCAAAGTACGGGGTAGACCTCAAAAAGTACCTGAATGAGGGCATTACCGTGATAAGCAAAATCAGCCAAAGAGATGCTCAGTCTGCCGCAGGAATTTATCAAAAAATTAGGAAAAAAATTAACGAAAAGAAGACAACCCCTAGTGATGTCGACATTATAATGGCCGCAATTGCCCTAAGTATGGATGCGACAATTGTATCACACGACGATGATTTCCATTTGATGGGAGTAAAAGTACAGAATTGGGAGAGTTGACCTCAACTTAACGCTCTAACACTTGGAATAATAAATTCATCTTATCAATTATTTTACTTATAAAATGGTTGATAAGCATAGCTAATTCAAGCACTTAATTCCAAAGGACAGGTAGGGAGTCGGTAATTTAATTAAGTGGATATCTCGTAATTCTAATTACATTCAATTTTGTGAATATTGTTAAATGAAAAAGAATTCGTCGGGTCTTTTCCTGAACTTGTCGACGCGTCCAGTTAGCCCAAAAAGACCTTGATATTCAACTGGAGTCCCAAAGAAGCCCATAGACGATTTTTTAGTCTCCACTTCAAAAGAAGAAATGGCGTCAGGATCTATTTTGTCATGTCCTCTCTCTTTTTTCCAGAATGGCTCAGCTACCAAAGTGCTCCTTATTTTTTTCATTACTTTGTTCAAATCAGAATGCTTGCCATGGATTAAGCTTCTATCTGTAATAGTTCAGCCGTCTAAAGTTATCCCTGGGAGCAGTGGAAATAAGAAGCACGGGCTACAAGCTCCTTAAATACCTGTGCAACACAGTACTATTCAACTATCCTACAAAGAAATGGTTTAAGAACTTTAAAGTGTAGGGGAAATTGGTAGTTTTACCGTTTTTATGCTTGTGAACGGAATTAGTATGGATATTAATATTAGTAACACACCGACTGCTGCAAACGATGCCCCTACAGTGTAATATGAACCTATTACTGAGAAGATGAATGCAGACAAAGGGGCTAACCCTAGCCTAAGAGTATCCATTAACGAAGTTGCCTTGCCTAATATTCTTTCTGGGATTTCTCTCTGCAAATATGTCATTAGTGGTATATTGGAAACCGAGGCCATCACTCCAATAAAGAAAGGCAAAAGTACTACGATCAATAGGATATGAACCATTCCCATAATCAAAAAAGAAAATCCAGACACAGCGAAATATAAAAATACTAATAACCATAGGTTATGTGGCTTCAATTTTCCAATCATTAAAGCTCCCACTAAGCCCCCAATAGAAAAAGTGCCAGTGTAGAAACCATAAGCCATTGAGCTAGAGTTCAGAGTTTCTTTGATGAGCGGAGCTCCAAGTACATCCATTATGATCAGAAGAGCATTCAGAGCAGTTGAAAAAATGACTATCATCAAAAGTTTGGATTTCACAAATACGAAAGTTTCACTCCAACCGCTTATATCTTCTGAGCGTTCTTTTCTTACATTAGATAAGATATTGTCTCTATGAAACCTAATAACAAGAATGAGAGCTAAGAACAACAACGTGGAGATGGAAATAATTATCAACGAATAACTCCCAATTAAGTACAAAAGAGAACCTCCTAGGATCGCACCAACACCTTCAGAAATTGTAAGAGAAATTTCTCCCACAGAATTAGCCTTTAGTAGTTTGTCTTCGGCAACAATATTGGGTGTAAAGACGTAACTTGCCATGCTACCTATCGTCATCATAAAATAAATCACCCCCATTATTGGATATAAAGTGAAAAATGGGAGTATATGCATTATCATTAAACCCATAAACAAATATGATATGAGTTCTCCCAATGTTGAATAGACCACGATTCTAATGTCATGGAATCTGTCTAATATGTGGCCAGACAAAGGGGATGAAATTAACCCGGAAATAGTTAAGCTGAACGCCACTAAACCTGTTAGGAACACAGAACCTGTAATTTCTATGGTGTACCACATAGCTAAAACTAGGGCAAAATAAAACCCAACCCTCGAAAACAATCGGTTCATTTGCAATTTATAAAAAACAAACGGTATGTCGGACATAGTGTTTAATCTCCTTTAATCTATTTAGCATTTAAGAAAACATATGAAAAATTAACGTGTGTTAGGTTTCAACAGCTGTATCGAATTCAAAAGATTAAGCCACCACACGAAATCTATAGTATCTCTTTCAATTTGTCTCCGGTCAGTATTGGGAAAAGTTAATTGCACAAAATCTATTAAGTCTTTGACACTCATGTTCGGTGAGCTTTCCTCTATTCTTCTTAATATAAATGAGCCAATTCCAAGCACATCCCTGTAGCGATTGTATTTTTCGTCAAAAACCTTTCTGTTAATGGACTTATTTTTAGGCATTTTTTTCTTTTTCTCCT
>JAKARU010000020.1 GCA_021819225.1 Thermoplasmata archaeon | reverse complement strand
GGGATAATAGGCACCAGGAATGCTAAGAAACTTTTGGAAACGTGGGCTGAAAAGCTGGAAGTTAGGATAAGTGGCAAGGAAGACCTGAATTCAAACCGGAGAGAGGTAGACTTTCCCGGAATAAGTCTAGAAAGCCCTTTTAGGTTTAAGATCGAATTTGATGATTCCTGTTTTCAACCCATTGACGATAAGGAGATCAATGCACTTGGAGTCATAACCAAAAGAAAAGACAGAGTGGTAAAACTGAAAGAAATTTATGACCAAAGACTTTCGGATTTGTCAACCGTCACCGATCCTAACCCAGATATAGTTTATCTTCCTATTTCACCGAAAACCCTGGAACTGTGTAAGGATCCGTATTCCAAAACAGATAAGATTCTCTATCAAAGGAAGACCGACAAATTGCAGGACGAAATTCCTCTATTCAATTTCCATCACGCCATGAAAGTCTCTGCTTACAAGCACGGAAGCCTTGTTTCACAGATTATAAAACCATCTACGCTTAGCGAAGGCAATACGGGTCAAGACTTGGCTACTATAGCATGGAATTTTGCTGTCGCCTCCTACTATAAAGCCACCGGGATTCCCTGGAAGTTGTCCCAGCTGGACGATGAGACTTGTTATGTCGGGCTCTCATTTTACAAGGAGGTGAAAGATGGGCAGGCCAACCTCAGATGCAGTATGGCCCATGTTTATCTTAGAACAGGGGAGAGTCAAGTCATCAGAGGTAGACCGTTCAAGTGGGATAGTGCAAACAAAGGGAGACCTTATCTAACAAGCCCTGAACTGGCCAGTGAGATCATTACAGACGTTATCTCTCTTTACAAAAGACAGCGCAATAATCTGGACCCTAAACGTGTGGTAATCCACAAGTCCTCGCCATTTCGCAATGAAGAAATCGAAGGCTTTAACGAAGCGTTAGCCAACATCGAGACGGTGGATTATGTGCATATCAATGAACACTCCGGAATAAGACTCTTTCCAAAAGGGGAAGCTTATCCACCGATAAGAGGTACCTTTGTTTATTCTGGAAATCAATCAGTCTTGTATACTACCGGGTATGTTCCGCTGTTAGATACCTACCAAGGCAGCTCAGTTCCTTCTCCTCTATTCCTTAGCGCTTTCAGGATGGACTCCCCACCAGAACAGATCGGAAAAGACATAATGGCTTTAACAAAACTTGATTGGAATAACGCTGATTTCAATACAAGAGTTCCGGTCACTATTTCAGTAGCCAGAAAAGTAGGAGATATACTTTCTGAGTCAAGTATACAGGATGTACAAGAATTTCCAACAAGTTACAGGTATTATATGTGAACCAAAAAGGGTCATTGGTATTCATAGAGCGAAATATTAATCTAGGTTAACTGTCCTTTCATCCCTCGAGAGCTTATGAAGATAAAGGAAGTTTATGTTAAGAATTTTCGTTCCTTGTATGATACACATATACCATTCGATAATTTAACCGCTTTGTTGGGCCCAAACGGGGCTGGAAAATCCTCGTTACTGAAAGCATTGGGGTTGTTTTTTGCTTCAAATGCCAAATATGAAAAAGAAGATTTTTATAATTCAGAAACAAGTTTGCCCATTGAAGTTTCTGTTGTTTTTATTGACCTTAACAACGAGGCTTTAGACGAATTCAAACCATACATTCACAACAACGAACTTCGTATCACAAAAGTGATGCAATACCCTTGCGATAGAAACAACCAACGATATTTTGGACAAAAGCTTAGCAATCCTGATTTTTCGTCTCTTAGAAGTTCACTGAAGGCAGAAGATATGAGAAGGGAATATAACGCCCTTAAAAATAAATTCTCAGATCTTCCGGAAGCGAGAACCAAGGAGCAAATTTCTATTGCCTTAGAAGAATGGGAGAAAAAAAATCCTGGTAAATGTAATCTCATGAATGATGAGCACCAATTTTTTGGTTACAAAGAGGTTGGTGGTGGGAAGATTGACAAATACGTGAAATTTCTGCCCATACCAGCGGTCAGAGAGGCTTCTCTGGACGCAACAGAGTCAAGAGGGTCTGTTCTTACTGAATTGATGGATTTAACTGTAAGAAAAATCCTGACAGAAAAGGAAGAATTGAGGTCATTAGACCATGATACAAGGGATAAATATAAAAAAATCTTGAGTGGTGATGAGATTAATACATTGGAAACAGAACTTTCGAAAATGCTATCCATGTACGCTCCAGGGGTTGGAGTTAAAATAAGGTGGATAACTGATGAACTTGATATTCTCTCTTATATCAAAGCAAATGCATTTCTCGTAGAAGATGAATACGAAGCACCAGTAGGATTATCTGGCAACGGATCGCAAAGGGCGTTTATAATGACTCTACTACAATATCTGGCTACGGGACCCCAGAACCTAGATGCTGGCACCGGTGACTTTAATAAGTCAGTGCCGAGCTTAATACTAGCTATCGAAGAGCCAGAACTCTTCCAACACCCAAGCAGACAAAGGCATCTTCTAAACGTCATCCACGAATTAGCAATTAATGGGATACAAAATGTCATTTCTAATATTCAGGTTATTTACACAACCCATTCACCTCTCTTATTTCATATAGACCAATTTGATTCAGCAAGAAGATTTCGCAAAACCCAGTATAATGGAACGAAAAAGAAACAGACTAGAATAACTTGGGGAAAACTTGAGGATTTGGTAAGGAAATTTGACGAAGTCAATGACGAATCAAAGGAAAAACATTCCGAAATTACCCTCAAACCGAGATTACGTGCTATAATGACCCCTTGGATGAACGAAGGATTTTTCGCTGATATTGTGGTACTTGTTGAAGGAGAGGAAGATAGGGGTGCGATTCTAGGAGAAGCAGAGCTATTGAACCACAATTTTGATGCTTTAGGAATATCAGTAATTCCGTGCAGCGGTAAAACAAGTATCGATAGACCTTATGTAATATTCAACAGCCTTGAAATTCCTGTATATGTGGTGTGGGATAATGATAAACAATCAGAAAATCCCCAAGTTGCAGTGAATCATCGACTTTTAAAATTGCTGGGACAACCAGTTGAGGATTATCCCTCGATTATTGGAGAATATTTTTCATGTTTTGAGAACAATATTAGTGATATACTACGAGAAGAAATAGGAAAAGATTACTTTGACGAATTATTACAGACTTTTCAGAAAGAGTTTGAGTTATCTAAAGAACAAGCTAGGAAGAATGCACTAATAATAAATAAGATTCTACATAAAGCAAGAGAGGAGGAGCATAGCAGTCAAACTCTTGAATCAATTGTTAAAAAAATTGTTGACCTTAGAAATAAATGCATTTAATCTATGCTGTGGTTGTATTCGCTTAAAACATTAATCAAATCCCGACCGGTCCATTCATCAAACTATATCTCAATAACTTGAATGCCGAGCTTTTTGCATTTATTATACAGTATTTTGTCAAATGTGACTAAAGGTACTTTTCTCGAATATGCATCATACGCTATTATCCAATCATTGAAATCTCTGAAACTTAGCTTGTTTTCAACCATAAACGCGGATACTTTCTCCATCATCCTTCCAGAAAGCCACGAGACTGTGAAATATTCACTATGTAATAATTCCTCAATCTTCTTTCTTACACTTTCATTATCTATTCCATACCTTGGAAGCACAAAACCAAGTTCAACAATTGAAAGTGAATTTATTATGGGGTCTTCCGACTCGTCGATAAGCACGCTTGCCCTGTCATGGCGTGGAGAATTCTCTATGGCATCATATACCAGAACATTGGTGTCAACAAGCACCGTCATTTGCTGCTCTCCTCCCATCCCGCCCTTATCTCTTTGTCGGCATCCATGGATGAAAGCTTTTCTCTTGCCCTGAAGGTTATTCGCCCTCTGCGTTTCCCTGTAGAGTTTGTCCTGTTCCTGAGGCGTTGGTTAATGATCTTCGACATATTCTTTGTGCTACCGTACTTTTCTATGGATTCTTTTACGATTTCAGCGTAGATTTCTTCGTCCAGGTTGATAGTGGTTTTGACCATGAATGCTAATGCAAATACCATATAAACATTTAACGGTAAACTGTCATGACTACAGTTCAAACAATCCACTTCACCAATGCACATATTGTTCGTCTGAAAATCATATTTCATGATATTCGTTTAAAACTTTAATCAAATCCTAACCGGTCCATTGAGAATTCCAATTCTCTCATGTTCCCTCCTTAACGATTCCTTCAGCCTGCTGCTTGCCTATCCTCTTGATTTCTGATATGCGAGCATGGAAAAGTGTTACCGGATTTGATTATTTTTCATTTGTTACCGTGACCCACATATTTTCAGGAATGTTGACATTAATAGCATCTTTCGTTTCTGCAACGTGAGCTGCATTGAGCTTGTAATGAACAGAAACGTAGAAATCAACGAGGCCGAAACCAGTGTAGAATTTTCCGTCACCCCACCCTCCTTTCGAAAGTACAATTGCCCCGGCAGAATTACCGATTATTACGCCTGGGAACTCGAATAACCTATCCTGCAAAGCCCTCTGTTTTAACTCGCGATATAGGGCCTCAGTGTCTCCACCTGGAAGGTAAATGGTGTCTACCTCAGAGAATTTTCGTTGTATTTCGTTTTCAGGATCGGTTTTGGCCAGAAACAATATCTCTTCAAAGCCGCAATGTGAAAAATAGTCACGGAGCACCTCAGAATATTCAGCTTCCTTCTCAAGAGAATCCGAAGTCCATGGTATAACCAGGATTTTCCCTGAACTTGATAACTTCCTCACGTCCTTGAACAGGGTTTCGTTGGTCCTCCGTTTAACGTCCTCGCCTCCCTGCATGATTATGATTTGGGTAGTCATATACCTGTTAAGAAGATAAGATTTTAAAAATCTGTGGTTTTAAGTCTTCTCTTAAAACTTTGATCAAACATCGACCGGTCCATTCCCATGAAACTCCTTTTTGTTCCATTCTGCTGACCTACTGTTCCATGCAGGGAGATGTGATATATTATGGAGATCTCGACTCGGCCCTATCCACACCTAGATGGAGATGCCGGAGCATATCTTTGAACCATATCACGTTATTGATATCGATTTTGATTTTTAGCTTTTATCACCTAGGGTCCACTCGATCTCTATATGCATCTCCAATTTTTGATTTTCCTTAGCATACACGAATTTGAATCTCAAAGGCTCCACGGGAGTGATTGTTACACGCTCTTCAGTCTTGAAAATACTTGATGTGTCGATTACTTCCTTCCTTAGAGCTGATACAAGGTTTTCCAAAATACTTGCTAACTCATTCTTATTCACATCTAACCTGTGCCTCACAATTGACTCGTGCATCTCGCGGTAGTTTTCGAGTACTTCGGTCATTTTTGTCCAGTGAACCATAGAGCGCCTGAGCTCTTTGTTCCCCTTGTCTACTAAGGCATAATGCTTACGGCCAGGTAGCTTATCTTTGAATTCCACGCTACTTGTGACAAATCCATCCTGTTCGAGTTTCTCGAAGGAGGGATATATCGTGCCAGTCTTTGGTCTCCAGAATCCGGAGAACCTTTTCTCCAGTTCCTTTATCATTTCATATCCATACATTGGCCTTTCGGATAAGAGGAGGAGCCATAGTGAGACTGCTCCAACTTTCATGCCCTGCGGTATGCTCTTCGGCATAAATGAGTAAAGAAATATTTATATATGTATATCTTTACTGCCTAAGTAGGTTGACTACTATGAAGTGGGTTACTAGAGAAAAAGCAAAAGTGGATAGGATTGCATGCCCGTGGGTGATTACTAGATTTGTCGATAAAGAAGCTCAGTTCTTTTTTGTTCCGGCTCAAGAGGTGTTGGAGTATGCGAAGAAGAATAATGCTACACCGTTCGACACCCCAGGCGCGGAATTGATGCATTATGAAGAAAATGGTTACGAGTACGTGAGCTTTGATGCCATCATCAAGAAGTACGCTCTCAAAGATCCGGCACTGCTCGAACTCGCAAAGATTGTAAGATCTGCGGATGCAGAACCCCCAGATGCAAAGCCAGAGGGACCAGGCCTCGAAGCAGCAGCTCTCGGATTCAGAAGAATTGCAAAGGACGACCATGAGAACATGAAATTGCAATTTCCTTTGTATGATGCATTATACGCATACTGTAAATGGAGATTACAGGAAGGCGGAAAACTCGAGCACTCCGGCAACTGAGCCTGCGTAATTTAAAGGAGCAAAATGTAGTAATGGCGCTCAAGGAAGTAAAACGTGTCTCCCTCCCTCATCACTTGGATGGTGGCGAATTTGACCATGCTGCCGTGGATGAGGTGTCCGATCTTTTATACGTAGCCCATCCATCGAACGATGCAGTGGACGTCATTGATCTAAGTGCTGAGAAATTCCTGTACTCCATCACAGGGCATAAGGGAGTGGCTGGAGTTTGGGTTTCAGCGAAAAGAAGACTCCTATTCACTTCTAATAGGGGGGAGGATACTGCAAGTGTATTCCTTCTTGATGGAAAAAAAGCCATAGAGAAGTTTCGCGTCCCTACCGGGGTCAGGCCAAATGGCATGGCATTTGATGAGGGAAGAAACATCCTCATGGTTGCAGGTGTCGGCAATGCAGAAAAGAGCAATGCCCCACCATCTCTGACCTTCATAGACACCAGCAGCGGGAAAGTAATAGGAAAGATCGAGCTCCCGGGAAGAACTCGATGGGCACTTTATAATGCAGATACGGATTCATTCTTCGTGAACGTTGCTGATCCACCTTCAATAGTTTCCGTTAGGGCCGATGATCTTTCTAAGGTTTCCAGAACGTTCAACATCCCGGCTAGAGGGCCACATGGACTCGAACAGAATAGGAAAGAAGACACACTATATTGCGCCTGTGATGAAGGCATCTTAATCGGCCTTAACTTAGGAACCGGTGCAACAGAAGTTCTCGGGCCTCTATCAGGACCACCGGATGTAATCTGGCTGAACCGGAATTTGGATCGACTTTACGTTGCGGTGGGGGATCCTGGTGTAATGGATGTCTTTGATACAAAGACTCTCCACTTTGTAGAGAAAATACAAACCGGTCCTGACGCACACACCCTTACCGTAGATCATCGTCGCGGAAATGTGCACGTCTTCTTGCCTGGCGTTTGCCTGGATTTAATACTCGCAGACGGAACCTAACTGCATAGATGCGCAGTTTTCCAGGAATATTTAATAGGCTGACGGTACGTTGCCCATGGTATTCCATTAATATTTTAAGCGAATCCAGACCGTTCCATTTAATGCATTTTGCTCCTCAGGGAAGTGCCCACATCAGGCAAAATGTACTGGTCAATCCCTGAAGCCTCAGTGCAAATTGAGACTTTGTTGTCTTTGTTTAAGATTTCGGATATCACATCGTGGCTGGGGATGGCAATAAGGATTCCCCTGTCCAAATAATACGAGCCAATGGCTCGGATTTACAAACTGGCTCATGATCTTTGAATTCCAATTTCCCTTTGTTCCATGGTGAGAAATAGGCAAGTGGGTCATAATGCTAAGATAATTAGGATAATTATCAAGAAATCCAGGCCACAGCGTATTTGAATTGATATCCAGACTCGGGACTCATACAATTTTGCCACGTGATTCAATCTGGCTTGCGATGATGAACCCTTTAATTCATGGATGTCAGTGAAAGCAAACTCGAAGGGCGCAAGAATGAAGATACGTTCCTTTTTGATTTGTGAAATGGCTAAGATAGGTGTCATTTAGGCGCTTGGGACAAAATGTTTTCTTATAACAGATTTTTATTTTATCCCTATTGCTTTTGTTGGAGAGTATTCTTCTTAGTGTTATGGCAATCAATTCTATTTGTTTTTGGAAGGATTTCATTACCCATAGTTCTGGTATGAAGGTAAATAGTCTTATACCAATATACCATTTAAATTTAAATGAAAGTGAAAACGAGTATATCCATAGACAAACAGATTTGGATGGAACTTAAGAATTTCGCATTACAGCGAGGTAAGGATATAAGCGTCATCCTAGAGGATGCTATCGAAAACTAGCTGTATTTAAATTTATACAAATCCTTGATGAAATTTTCCAGCTATGGCAAATCTGAACTGGATTTTGAGCCGATTAAACCAAAGGGCAAGATATCTGACCTAGTAAGGAGCATGAGGGATGACAGAGAAAGTCGTATATCTTGACAGCAGCGCAATAGTAAAGAGGTATGTGTATGAAACTGGCTCGGAATTTATTCGCGCACAATACAGTGAAGCTTATCTGGGAAACATTCTGCTTTCTTTTAATGCCTGGAATATTGGAGAGGTTATTGGACTATTTGACAGGGCACACAGACAGAAAAGAATTACAAGCGAACAGTTGGATGAAGTTATGGGCAGATTCTCTAATGAGACTGCGAGGCTCAAGAAGATAAGCAGAATGAGGATAATCACCTTATCGGAAAGCGTACTGGAAAGCAGCTGGGATGTTGTGATAAAACACCATATCTATGTTGCCGATGCCTTACAGATTACAAGTGCTATTGAAGCTGGATGTAACGAGTTTTACACTGGAGATGAAAAGCTTCATAAGTTGGCACTCTCCTCCGGCTTAAATTCGTTTTATTTAGGACGATCATTGTCCCCTTAAATAAACAACCGTGCTTTAATTTCAGTGTGCTCATCAGTTTTCGCTTAATTCTTTAATTAAATCTCGACCGGTCCATTGAAACTCTACTTGAACATCTTGAGACCGTTCTCAATAAAAATTTCAAAATGCTTATCCACGGGTTTCTAAGATTTCATATGGTAAGGTCATGGTAAATACTCTGATTTAACAACTATATAGAAATCTGTATCGGATATGAATTTTTTTGGTTTATTATAGTTAATGTGATAGTATCCCGGATTTTGTGTAAGAGTAACAGGGATCAGTCCCAGATCATGAGTAAATTTCATGAAAAAGGAAAAGATACCCCCAGAAACCTCACAAGAGGCAATAACCAATGGAAGAAATGGATAAAAGATATCTGAAATAGTTAAATCGACAGTGAAGGAGTTTCTGGAATCTCTGTTTAAGGGAGAGATTATGGCCTTTCTTGAGGAAAATGAAGGCATAAGGAAAGACAATTATAAAAGAGACCTTGGAACGCAATATAGGAAGATCAATGATCAGGGGGTATCAAGATACAGAGACAATGAATTCCAGAATGCCCTCTTTGACATATATTAGAGGAGAGTGCCATGAAGATCATATATCTAGAGGTGGCCGAGATAAATGAGAAATGGTCTCTCAGGAATATCAGGGGATTCTATAAAGGAAAGACGAGATCGGGGAGATGTTCCAGGAGAGTTGTCCTTCAAGATTACACAACATTTGGGAAACTATGTCTCATATTTATGGATACTTTTCAGTAACTCAAAATGGACAAATTTGAATTAGCTTTTGCAGGAGATTCGGGAAAGAAATGTTACCCACATCTGCATTAGCAGTTGCTTCTTTCATGATGCAGATGTAATAAGTATGTATGCCTAAGAAAGTGAGCCCCTTTTCGATGTAAAGAAAGTTCCATGACTGGAATCCATTATGATAACTCGGTTGAGTCCTCTTTCATGGATTTATATTTCTCCTTCAGTTTGATATAGGAACTACGAAATTCATTACGTGACATATCAGCAAGGCTTTTGCCGGCAAATTCACAAATAATCCTCCGCAAGTGACTTGCCCCTAGAAGTATTACGATATATCCGGCAGTGATAGTAAATAAAAGGAGAGGTATGAATATAAAAGGATGCAATTGAATGAGATTATAATAAGAAACTGAGTAACAGGAGTAATCAGGAGACGATTCGCTCACCACAACTTTCTTGGTTTGAGAGAGCCCGTAAATAAATATCGCAAATCCAAGTATGACAACCCCCAATCCTACGAACTGCCCTCTTCTCCAGAATACCAACTTCTTCGCCAGCGTTAGAGCGGAGGAAACACCAGAAATATCTTGAATTCCAGAATCAATTTCCATATTCTTTATCAATGAAATATATACTTTCAATATATTACTCTTATTTGATCTGTAACCGCAAAAATTAAATTGTAAATTTTGCCCTTTTACATAATAGGTATTCCTTTACCTGTTTCCAATTTCTTTGATCCAAGTGTAAGATATATTATTCGGTTTATAGTTGATACTATAATCTACTGAATAATTATCCTTGCAAATGGCAGTCACTCGCGTGTGTGATCTGTGAATATCATATTCTCAAAATTATCATTATCCAGATCTATGGAAGTTTTTGATTTCATTATATCATCCTGGAACATGAAACGCTTTTTGCTTAAATTACTCTCTGATGTGATTTCGAGATTCTTTCAATCAAATTTATGTATAATATATCGCGAATCATTAGGAATCTTTGTAGTCTTGCTTGAGTAGAATTTGGGATTAGTAACAGGAACAATTCTGGAATATTTAGATTCCTGCAGTATACTTCCAAGAGAGGCAGCACGTTTTGTGCAATATGGGGGAAATTGAAAGTATGCAGGTACGTCATGGTCAATGGACAATGATAAATGATTTGAATCCCTGGATGTTTTTCCATGCCTTTGCAGATAAACCACGATCAACTGTTGAAACCTTTTCTGATATCCCACCATTATTCATGGTCCAGATCTTATAAAAACAACGTTAGAGTGGATAGCGTTGTAGAAATGCAATTAAAGCATAAAAGAGACGTTTACGCATTGCACATTCTTAACAATACTATTTCCCTCGTCAGATAGGGAGGTTGATCAGCCTTGTCCTGTCCTCTTTTTATCGTAAATATTGTTTCCACATCTTCAATAAACATGCATCTTTTTAGATTGTTTTTCCTCCTTTACATGGCATCCACTTATCAACATATAGTATGACTCAATCGTGAAGCATCATATGTACATAACACAGGAAAGGATTGCATGCAAATTTTCCCCAATGCATCTAATGGATCATTCATGCAGTCAACTGGAAGAAATCAGATTTCCGAGCATTTCTGTGAATTCATCCACATCATTACCCAGAATAGAAAAGAAATCGCCATCGGCATCCTCAACTATTTTGATTGCCTTTTCAACCAGGATTCTCCCATCTTCTGTTGGAGATATCAGATGAGCCCTGCTGTCATGAGAATTTTGTGACCGTAGGACCAGATGCTTTGCCTCAAGATAACGCAATACCTGAGAAACCATCATGACATCGGCATGTGCAAACAGATC
>JAKARU010000019.1 GCA_021819225.1 Thermoplasmata archaeon | reverse complement strand
TTCACAATTCAATTAAAACTGATTATATCTGAATCAATGAAATCAATAATTTCAATGAGGGAAAGGAAATAATAGAAAATGCATTCAATGATTACAACAATACAAGGCCGCATTCTACATTGGATTATTATTCACCTATACAGTTCCTAGCAAAATGGAACAATGACAGCAGCTTCAGAGAATACTATAGGAGTTTCTTAAAGAATCTGAAGGATGGCTATAGAAGGAGAAAGAGCAATTATAATAGGAGGTCGATGATAAATGTCTCATGAAATGGAAAGATTTTTGTTTAAGATTCACTATCCAACATCAAGTCTGTGAAAATAGCAAAATTTGTACAGAATAATATAGTATAGATAAACTAAAATTCCCATAAATTCTCTCGATTCATCCGTATCAAGATCATCGATTTCTTGGATATTAAATGGTACTCCTATGTGAAAGAGTATACCATAGATCGTATAAATGACCTTGTGATATGGGATAATTAAAAAGAAAAACACTTACTTCATATCCTGGAGGTATATTAATTGTTATATTCTGTAGCATAACCGGATATAATATCGTTGATCTGCCAATTAATGAATCATTGATATAGGTTGAATACAGCCCATCTTGATAGATCACAGTGATCATGAATGTACTCCCTTTTTTCAAGGCGAAATTGTCTGCAAACTGATACCAAGAATAAGGAGTGGAATAATTGCCGCCCTTTATTTGAGAAAAGAGGTTACTATAAGGGACAAGTGTGTTATTTGGAAGATGAAGCCATGGAAAATTTTCAGAATACTGCACTCCCACATCAACACCGTAACCATGGGAAAAGAGTAAGTCTGCACGTGTAGGCGTTCCAAGTAATTGTACGAATATGGTGGCGGAAAAATAATAATTCGTGGGAAGCGAAATGTTAGTGTTATAAAAACCAGTGTAGTTACTCACACTATATATTACATTGGTAGGAGTAAAGGTGGTTGGTATGATCTGATACAATCTTACCGCAGCCTCACCATTACTTCTGTTAAGTGAATAAAGCAAATTATAGGAAAACCCTGCGGAAGAAAGAAACGATCCATAGGATGAATTTTGTGATATTAATATGGATTCATTTCCGGATGGATTCGGAAGATTGCCAGGATGTAAAACATTAACGTTATGAATCTTTCCGTTGGTGTAAAGGTAAAACCATGCAGACGGGAAGTGAAGATAGTATACCCAATAGTTAAATTCACTTGTATTGGAAAAGTTGATTCCTCCACCATCAGAAGGGACAAAAAATATCTGTTCATTCATTAATCCATGACTTACTATATATTGCGATACCTGTTCAATTCCGAACGAATTGTAATCAGGACTTGAATTATTGCTTTCCATAGAATTCTTGTATCCGGTAAAGTAGGTATGCACAAATGTGGTTGTGCTTACTGTCCCAGAAATAATGAATATAACAATTAGGACCACGAAAGCAGCCCGTCTGTACTTCCGTAATGATGAATACCTATTTCGGAATGTCCTCATCCGTGAACCGCCCTTTTGGGAATTTCTGGTATTCCTAAATGCATAACCGGAGAACTTAAGAATACCGATTGAGCTTATAATAATAGCAAATGGAAGAGCAAAGAGACCTTCGAGTGGTTCTAGATAGGAAATAGGGTTACTGATATTCATTATAGGTTGAACATATCCGGCAATAAATAAAATTAGGAGGAACATATACAATTTTCTATTTCTATTTACTAAAATCTGCCATACAATAAATGCAATAGTAGGGTAAAAGGCAAACATCATGAAGGGGAGCATGAATGGAACTAAGGAATAGTGCAAACTTATTTCTGGATTTAGTGGATTAGAAAGCAGAAACATCTTTGCTGGTGAGAGGAACGTAAACAGTCTCAGGAAAAAATACGGTATCGAGCTGTAAAATGGTTCTGAGAAAATATAAAAAGAGGAACTAACCTGGGCAACTTTCAAATTCTTGAGAACGGTATCAAAAAGAACACTAGGGAAGAAAATTATGATGAATGTCGCTACAATTAATGTACTGAAGTAAATATATTTCAAACCATTCATGAGTCTACCCTTTTTGGTTGTGACCAGAAAGAAATTACCTATCACAAGCGCAAGGGCAATTATCATAGGGATAATTATCCAAGTTTCAATAGCTGGGATGAAAAGTGAGATACCGAATATGAGGAGAAACACAAAATAGTCCCAGATTTTTCCTTTTCCCCGAGAAATCTTGACCAAAAGAAATAGGACAATCAGAAACAGAAACAGGGGAAAGATTTCAAAAGAATCAGCATCTCTTGCGGCAACAAAGGATAAAGGGGAAATAATCCAGAGGAGCGAGGATAGTATACCCACTGAACGCTTTCTCGTTAATTCATAGGAGAAACTGTATAATGGAAATACCATTAGCGCGGAATACAATGCGTACGCAAATCTGGCTGAGAAATTGTTAAAGCCGAATATCAATATTCCCAAAAAATAGCCATTGATAGCATAAAATAAAGTTGCAGGAGCAGTTCTGTTTGCAATGTGTGAGAAGGGGACGCTGCCAATGCCGTAGAGCTGAATCTTTGCTCCCAGCAATTCGTTTAGCTCGTCTGTATATAGCGCAGGGGGAATTTGGCCAAGCGCATAGACACGAATTGAAAATCCGAACGTAAAAATTGCCAATAGAGAGAGTAGAGTTAAATAGCGCCTATTCATGTATAACACCACATTTTTTATCAATTAATTCGGCATAAAGTTTCTCATACAGAGACCCCACCTTCTCATTGTCAAATTGCAAACTATAACGGCGGCACCTAATAGACAATTCCGAATAATTCTCTACTATTAACCATAACTTTTCTGTTATATCCTGAAAGGACACATCGAACGTCTCACCGCCACCCGAGTCACGGACATGATAAAAATGACCTGCATTAAGCTCTCCAGCCAAAGCCCTTGAATCTCTGGCTAGCACAGGCCTTCCGCAGGCCATTGCTTCTACGGTTGGTCTGTGAAATCCCTCAACAGTTGAAGTAACAACAAGTATATCTGATTCATAATAAGCAGCTATTAGATCAGTCGGAGTTAGTTTTCCATCAATAGAAACGGAACGCCCGCTCCCAATCTTTTCTGCATATTCCCTTAGCAACTTCGCATTTGTTGGATTTATACCTACAAGTCTGAGATTTATTCCCGGAAACTCCTTAGTAAGCATAGGCATTATGCGGATTAGCTCATGCTGCTGTTTCCGACCCTTGAAACCATCCCAGTCCCCCACAATAAGAAGCTTTAAATGTTTCTTGTCTGGGATTTTTTCTTTGAATTTAAAGCGAGAAAGGTCAAAACTATCGGGAATATATATGACATCCAGAGCCATCTCTCTTATGTAGTAATTTTGAACCCACTTAGATACGGCCACAAGCGTGTTGGCTTTATTAAGCAAACGTCTTTCCATGTTATTGGCTAGAATTCCTTGGACTTTGTTCTTGTATCCCACTCCGCTTGTAGCCCATGGACCGTGAAGATTGTAAATGACAGGTTTCTTACTGTTACTAAATAACTTTAAGTAGGGCACACCACTCTTGATGTGGATTATATCAAAATTCTCAACAATCCGTGGCAAATTACGGAACGGAAACAAGAGGCTGTAGTACGGTTTGTAATTTATAAGTTTCACAGTGCTTCCTGTAGGGAATAAACCATCGAATGTAAAAAAATGATTGGAGAGAATTGCTGAATCCCATCTTCCTTGGCCAAATTGAACAATGTTCTCGATCATGGTTTCCTGTCCTGTACCGGCATGAAACCACGGGAGCATGTAGAGGATTCGTGTATTCACAACCATTCACACCTCTCTGGGCAACTTCAAATTATCATTACCTTTAAATATTTCAAGTTCGCAAAGCAGGTCATTAAACTCTTGTGGATATTCCGACTCGGTAACAGGTGAACCATTTAGTGTGAATTCTTCAATGGAGCCTTCTTCAGCGTTGACGGAAAGTTTAAATCCATTTTTAAAGACGCACCTCCTACTTGTTAGTGTTTCTGATATAATGTCTTCAAAACGTACTAGATTTGGAGTGAGAAATATTTTCTTCCGGTTCTCCTCCGAGAAGACCCGCTCTTCTGTTATAGTATCTTCTGTTCCACCATTATCTACTTGATGTAAAATAAAGTCCTTCAGTGAAGTGAGACTCTGATAACCCTCTCTTATCTTAATCTTCCTATTTTCAGGCAACTTAATTATCATCGGTATCTTAATGATCTCGTCGTAGAGAAAAGTACCATGACCAAAAAAATTTTTCTCCCTAAGAGCCTGACCATGATCTGATGTCAAAACAATAATAGTGTTATCATATACTCCGGAGGCTTTTAGATGACTGATCAGCTTAGCAATGATTGAATCCAAAAGTACTGCTTCTTCGAAGTATGCCTTCTTATATTTATTAATCAAGCTTTGGCTAAAGTTTTTGACACCCGCAGCATCTAGGATATTAGTATACACATTTCTATTGATTACATCACGCAGAAAGTCGCTTTTGAGGTAAGGCTCATGCATCTCCATTAGGTTTAAAAAGAGAAAGAAAGGTTGTTCGAATGATGAATTCAAAATAAGGTCTAAAATAGAGGTTCCACCTTTTATTAGAGGTTGTCCACTCCGCTTATAGTTATCCCATGTGCCGTAGAAATACTTCAAAACATCAGCCAAATAGGAAACGTTTCCGTCCAGCAAAATACGAGGTAAAATTCCAAGCTCAAGGTTGCCATATCTCTTTCTGATCTCGTCCATTTTATATCTGTTATTGACGCCGGCATAGTCCATCTGCATATATACGTCAAAGCCTTCATCAAATCCAGACTCGGGCGACAGTATCGGATTCGCAACGGATGCCACCGCATTGTATCCTCGTTTTCTGAGCTCCTCCGCAAGGAGAATGGATTTGTTTTCTCTTAGAAGTTCGCGCATTTTAAAAAAATTGGTTGAGATATCCATATCTGGTAAATTTCTTACTTTGTGTTCAGTTGGATACAATCCAGTGAAGAGGGAAGCGTGAGAAGGTAAAGTCCAGGGAGAGGGAGAAATGGCGTTCTCGAATACGTTTGAATCTTTTGAGAAATTATTTATGTTTGGAGTTTTAGACCTTTTATTGTATGGCTTTATAGCATCCCTTCTTAATGTGTCAACTACAATCAAAATAATGTTAGGTTTCATGGTATCTACATATATCCCAACGTTCTGAGTCTTTCCATTATTCCTTCCTTGTCTTGGGATCGACCGGCCCTTTCTGAGGTATTTTCAAGGTCCTGTTCCCATGCTGGCTTATCGGATATTGGTTTGCTGTCATTCTTACCGTCAATTGACCTGTATCCCTTATAGTATAACGGATGAATTGGCAATTTGTATTTGAAAATGTAAGACCATACGTCCTTTTCAGTGAAAGTGAGTATGGGATGAACCCTGAAATGTTCAGGATCATTGCGTTTACTAAGGAAAACCTCACTGCTTCTGGCAAGGTTTTCATCCCATCTGACTCCAACGAAGAGTGCATCGAATCGGTATTTCCTGATAGCGTTCTTCATTGGGACAGTTTTAAGAAGGTGGTTTCCAACGTCCGTATCCAAGTTGTACTGAATTGTGTCTCCATTTAAACCTATTTTTTCTAATTCCTTCATGTTTTCTGTATCCAGATCACTGACCATGACTTTTCCGTCCCTCACCTTATTTATGAAGTCATCGTTCTTTGCCACAACAACACGGAATCCCCAATCCTTGGAAACACTATCAATCATGGAAAAGGTTTCATCGTAGTGTTGACCATGGTCGAGAAAAAGTGCTGGAGGCATGTTTATACCGTTATTTTCGACGTACTTTTTAACAAGATGAAGAACGACCGTGCTATCCTTCCCGGCACTCCAAACAACGACTGGGCGTGAAAACCTATTAAACACATCCTCTATGACAGAATAAGCAATTTTTTCCTTTGCATCAAGACTGAGATTCTCAACTCTTTTATCCATATTGAGGTATAACAATTTGTGACTAATAAATTTAACTATGTTTATTAGATCGTGGCAAGTTTTAAAAGCTAGTGATGCAATGTAATGATTTGATATGAAAACACTACAATTTCATACTAACTTAATGAACTATTTACTATCACTGGCGTGCTCTGGACCATGCGAATCGACAATTTTTTGCATATCGTAGAGCAAAACATGCTACATCAGCATAACCATCACCTGATATGCTAGGCCTTTCGCTACTTGGTCATATGTACCGTCTGCAGTCTAGATTTCCAATGTTCAGTCATACTGGTTAATTGCAACATTGACCGTATTTGTGAACTAAACATTTGCAATAGCAGTTCCTACTGTGAGATTCATAAATTCCATGATAACTTAATTCTCTCTTTTGGAGTTATGTTCTATTTCTCCGTTATGACCCGGATTCTCATCCAATAACCCTCCTTAATTCACCTGAATGCCGTGCCGTCGGAAGAAGACTACAGAGGTATACTATTTTTCACATATGTTTCTATGTACTCAGTAAGGAATGTTTAATTCCTTACCACCCTCGTAATATCACCAGTGAAATACCTGCACTAACTCACAATTTAAACTTGCTCAGTAGATTACTAATAACTTATGTTAAAAGTCTTGACAAACACAGGAAAAGAAATTTAATATATATATATATATATATCAGAGATACATACAATCCCGCTTATACCTGATACTATTATTTCATTGATCTTCTCTAGAAAGCCTTACAGCAAGTTTAAGATAGTTACTGTTCATGGCATCAAGGTTGTATTTGCCCTTAGAGGCAATGCTCCTTTTCATCTTACGCCTATAATAATCCTCTTTGTCTCCAAGCCACTGATTATAATAGGAGATAACATATTTTGCAAGTTTTCTAGGTGAGAACCCAGCAATCATTCCAGAGTCCGGCATCATAGAAAAAATTTCCTCGGGACCCGGCACTGGTGTTGAAACTACTGGTAGGCCAGAGAATAGGCCTTCAATACAGACTAAGGGAAATGGGTCCATGTTAGATGTTATCAGTAGAAGATTAGCATTAGCTAGTAATTCCATTTTTTTCCTAGAGTCAACATATCCAAAGTAGTGAAAGTTTTCACAATGTAATCCTTCAAGTAGAGTATGGTCTGGACCAGAACCCACTGCAAACACTTGAATCACAGGTTTAAGTTTGTTTAGGCGTCTTACTACTGATATAAGTCTTCTTATCCCTTTTTGGAGATCATCCATTCTTCCCATAAATATAACAGTAAAGACGCTATCGTTTTTACCTATTTTGTACTCAATGGTGTCAAGACCACTGGGTATTACTGCAATTTTACTGGAATTAATTCCATAACGGGAAAAAATAGATGCGACTGAAGATGTTAGAACCTGTAAACTAACATTTTTAGAATTATTAACGGGACGTGATATTCTCATGATTTGATACCTCATATACAACTGATAAAAAAAAACAAGAGGGTTGTAAGGGCATCTCTTTTGCAAACCTATACCATGACAACTGAGAACCATTTTTGAAGTGCTCGTTGAGATATCCATCAGGTATTTCTTTGAAGGAAGGCGATGTATAGATACAAAATTGACAGTGTGCATTGAAAGGGTTTTTTTTTGAGGCATAGGATGATATAGAATTGTAGAACCAGTCTTAGTATATGGAACGGACATGTACGAGGCTTTGATAATTTGTCTCAAGCTAGATTCGCTTATCCTAGACATATCCGAACTCTGTAAATCATCGTATAGGAATGTGTCCATTCCTACACTACTGAAATAGTTACACATATCTATGAGTGTGATCTCTCCGCCCCCTAGAAAGCGCAAACTGTTATCTGAATATATACCAATATTTCTATCCTTTGGCTCTGTCATGCTTATCTGTCCCATATAAATTAAATATATTTAAATATGTATCGTTAATCTTCGGTGCTAACCTAATTAATCCATGCCATGATAAAAACAAAAGTCATATGCCAAACTTTTACCTCTATCTCTCTTCACCCTAAGGGCTCTTTCATAGAGTTAATCTCATGGGTCGTCAAGTAGACTTATGTTGAATTTCCGAACCTTTTCGTAAAGCTGTTAGTCTTAGCATTTTCACTGAGAAAATACAAGATCATAATTCCATTATCAAATAGGAAAACTTTTCGTAATACATTGAATCAGTTTGCAACTAGGGCATTGTGATTTACCAGACTCTCCGTAGGTCTAACCAAGAGCAATAATCATAATTGTTAAATCTTCTAACAATTAGAACTAATAAAATCATAACGTCAGCCAAAATTAAAATTGGGGGAATTGATTGCAATTTATGAACAAAAACAATACCATTCCCCAGCTTAATGATATCAAGGATGTTAAATAGTTTTTCTCTTCCGCCCTTAAGGGCATATTCCCTGATAGCAGTAAGCCACAGTCCATGTACTCATCAGGAAGTATTATTCATGTAATAAGAAATGCAATATCCTCAAAGGAATATATTGAAACATATGTCAGGAACAATAACCGTAAAAATATTCCATCTGCTGACACAGTATTCAGGAGGATTAAAGATGTTGCATCAGAATCAGGGTCGCATAGACGCAGTGGTTCTGAAAACTTGAAAAGGCATAATATTCACGATGGAATTGAATATATCAGCATGCTCATAGACAGAACTGTCCAAATGGCCATTGCAAATGGTGCATTCTCCAATCCTGTGAATGCTGCAATAGATGAGCATGATGAGCCATACTATGGAATTGATAATAGATGCCTTATCAATGCACCATTCCATAAGTTCCGTGGAACTGATAAGGCATACAGGTTTGCAACACTGGAATCTGTAAAGAATGGTGAGAGATTAACTTTATCCATAATGAAGAAGGAACAGCTTGATAGAATTGACAATGCAAATGAGGTTGATTATCTTCTGAAGCATGCAATGTCTCTTGGAATTACCATAAATATAGTTTTGATGGATCGCGGGTACCTGGATGCAGGTGTGATAAGAACAGTGGAATCACTTAAACTGAAATACATAATACCGGCAAAGGACAATCCCAAGGTTCTTAAATATAAGAAGATGGAGATGAAGTATTATAATGGCATTCAATTCCTTGTAATCAATGATAAAATATCATCAGGGAAAGAATCAGTAGAAACCAGATTTGTGCATATAGTATATTACCCTGACAGGAAGAGGCATGATTTCTCTTTTTATACCAGTATAAATGTAGATGAGGATAATGCAAGGGAGTTAGCAGAGATATACAGGGAGAGATGGGGTATAGAGAATGGCTACCTGGAAAAGAAGGATGTGAAGGGTAAAACACATTCACCTGACATGGGTGTAAGGTATTTCCTCTTCTTCCTTTCAGTGCTGCTGTACAATATGTGGATCCTTTTTAATCTTATTAGAAGAATGGCAAACTATGGATGGGTTACACTCATGGACTTTATCATATCCATGGGTAGAAGTAAACTAAATATAATTATAAATGACAATGGATGAAACATAGCCATGAAAGTAAATAAATTACGGATATTCAATGTGTATGTATAGCTTAAGCTATGCTGATGAGTAATGTTTCTCCCGATAATCCTGCAAAATATAACGGTATATGTCATTTATAGAACTACAGCCATGGCAATTCATGAGAGAAATTAATAGAAGAAAAGGATGTTTTCATGTTAAAGAGCTATATTTCACCATCTGCTATTGACACATGCGGAGAGTCTGATGAACAAACAAAGATTAAAGAATGAAAAGACCATTAAGCTCTATAACAAAATAAAGGTGAAGATAAAATGAATCCTTTAAAAAAAATATTAAGCACTAAGGTCATTTGGCGTTTAACTGGAATAACCTATGTAACCTCAATTATAGCAACTCATGGGCATTATTTATCCCGTCACGATTACTTAATTGCCGGTAAACGTGAGATGTCTGTACTATTGCCATATTTTGATAGTGAAAAAGCCGTTTTAGAATTTGGTTGCGGACCTGGAAAAAACTTATTCGGTATTTCTGATAAAGTTGATTATGGTGTCGGCATTGACATAAATGGCCTCTATATCAGATTGGCAAAACGATTAGCTAATACGTATGGAATTAAAAATCTACGGTTCAAGAAGTATGACGGGATCACATTCCCAGATATAGATCAGGTAGACATTGTATTTGAAAACGGGGTGTTTGAAAGAATACCTAAATCATTAGTTTCTAATTACATAAGTCAATTAAAAAAGAAATACCTCAAAGATAAAGGTATTATGATACTTTATTTTTTAATGGAAAGGGCAAAGGGAACCAAATTTACTCGAAGATTGGGTGATTCTGCCTATGTTTTTTGGAACGATGAAGAAATTAAAAACCTCTTAAGGGAACATGGTTTTAAATTAATGAAAGTCTTGAATTCGGAGTTTGCAGATTTTTACATTTGTGAACCGTTGTGAAATGGTGTTTTTAGTTTATATTATTTTTACACTAAAAAAAGAAAATTATTTTTGGATGTAATAGAGAAGCTGTCTCAAACCGTGTCAGGGATATTGGCAAAGAAACAAACAACACTGACGATATATAGACAATACTTTTGCATTTATCCTGAAAACAACCTCGATTTGTAGTTCTTTTTGAGAATCAGAATCTCCTTTATAGCCCTGGAACATTCACCTATTGTTGTAATAATCCTTCCAAACAGTTTCATTGATGTTCTGGTCATAATGGACAGGATGGTATAGGCTACGATAGTGATCCTCGCCTGTATAAGCGACCCTTCACTATCACGTACCTGGTACTCTCCCAAACTTAGGGCCTTTGCATCCTTATGAAAGTTTTCTATTGACCATCTGATGCTCCATGCTTTTATCATTTCTTCACCTGAAGGATAATCTGATGCTATGAATTTCCTCCTTTTATTCTCAGGGTTGTAGAGAATTATGAGGTTGACCTGTTCACCATTTGATAAATACACTGTAAACTCCCTCTGTAGCAGGAACTCCTACAAAGTATAAGAATCCCTATTATACATGAAGAATGTTGATTCAATAATCTCATCCATGGTGTAAAACAAATCCCTGTTCTTTATTGTCATTCTTCCAAGATTGTAAAAGGATGCCTTCCTGGTGGATTTTAATTCAGTAACCTAAACTCCCCCTAAATTAACACATATTTTTTCATTGCCTGAATACTTG
>JAKARU010000018.1 GCA_021819225.1 Thermoplasmata archaeon | reverse complement strand
ATCTTGGAATAGCTGCAGCAGGAATGCATAGTATTCATGATATTAACGAGGAGCCTTTATATCGTGTGGATAATGGGAACGTGGTTTTCAAAGCCATGGATCTCCCTGGAAATTATAATTTTTCTGTCACAATTGACAGCAAGACATATTTTTCAACATTCAGTACAATGAACTTATCCCTTCCATACGGGAATTACAGTTATTCCATTAATCTTCCATTTAAATATGTTGCCAACAGGACAAGTGGGACGTTCGAAATTACTGGAAAGGTAACTGAGATAACATTTATAGTTCATGCGCGGGGTTCAGACACCATAGAATTACTTGGCACATCAATACTGGTAAGTGTTATAGCTATCCTTCTTGTCCTGCTTGTTTATACCAGGTACATGAAGGTGGAAAAATAGGATGTCCATGGGATGGAGTAAACGTGTTTCAGAAAAAACGCATCGGGCATGTCATTCCGATTGATTCACCGTGTCAAATCCCGAAAATTCAATGACAATTTGATAACAGTTATGGTCACTCAATCATGTCCCGACTTCCTGGTTATACGTACAACTCATTGAGTTTCTCATGCCAGGCAAAAGCAAATAATGCTACTACCTTAAAATATCCCATGGATGTATTTTGGAAAAAGAATAAATAGATTGGTAAAATGTAGCCCTGATAGCATGATGAAGACATACCTGAATGTGACCTTTTCAAGTGAAGGGGCGAAACCTTCCGAAATAATAATGAGGCTTAGGTCACTGGGTTTCAGACCGATTATGGGCGAACACGACATGGTTTATGAGTGGGGAAACAACGCAACAGAGGAAGACTCACTTTGGTTTGCAGACAAAATACACGCCACTCTTGAAGGCTTCAAGGTTCTATTCCATATTGAAACAGTCAGTGACGGTATCTGAATCTCCTGATATCACCACACACATTGCATGTGACTGTAACCACTCCCCTTCTGATTCTGATCCTCGTATCCTCATTATAGGGTGTCTTGCACTGCTTGCAGTAAGATCTCTTGATGTTTTGTGGAAGCCGTAGATCAACGCGCTTACCGATATTTTCAATAAGACGTACCCTGATCCTCTGGGAACATTCATCTGTTCCTTTTATCGTTTCAAACAGGTACTCGATCCTGTCCATTGCCAGCGATTGCTTCTCCCTTTTCTGCCTCAACAGGATGGTATAAATTTCGTGGTAATATGTTTATGCAGCTATGCGATATTCATTACTCTTTCTATGGATATAAAAATGCACAGAATGGGCGGTATACATTTCTTCAACTGGGATGTTATTCATGCCATGCATTGACCCAGGTACATCAGCAGTCCCTGGTACTATCTTTTTGAGGAATCGAATGAAAGATTATTTTATATTGTGAAATGATAAAACGACACTAGAATAACGTGAAAGGCCTGACCATTGATTTCCATGGAATTCCTGACATAAATTGAAAGATGGTACGCCATTCACCTCAAACATCATGTCTGGAAGTAAATTATTAATATATCAGGGGGCCTCTCCTTTCTCTGATATCATGAACCTGCCCCTGCGCTCCTCAATTATATCTCTTCCATCAATCAGATCCTCGCCTTTCATTATCACCCTGTGGGGAAATACGGCTTCAAACCCATTGAACGGTGTTCTGGGATTTTTTGAATGCAATCGTTCTTCGTTGATTCTCGAAATGTCCGAAAATTTGACGCATACAAAGTCTGCATAGTAGCCCTTCTCAATTTTTCCCTTCATGATCCTGAATTTCTCTGCGGGATTTTCTGCCCCAGTTTTTACGAGTATACTGAGTGGAAGGATTTTCCTGGACACAAGTGCGAGCATGAGGGGTATTCTGGTCTCAACGCCGGGAATCCCTGATTTCGCAAATTCAAACTCTTCCTTATCCTCCTCTCTATGCGGTGCATGATCTGAGGAAAGCAGGTCTATTTTTCCGTCTAAAAAGCTCTGGAGATTCCCTCTCATAATTTGAGCAGATCTTATGGGTGGGTTAACCTTGCCGAGAGATCCAATATTCATCGAATAATTGAGGAGCATATGATGCGGGGTCATTTCAATATTCGTGGTGGCATCCTTTTCTGAAAGATTATTCCAGTCACTTAAATGAGCGACAATCTTGTTTTTATTCCTCACCTTCATGATCATCCTCATTGCCTCCTTTTCACATACTGAAGGCCTGGATAAATCGTGAAGCTTGAGGCTGGTAATCTCCTCTATATTATTCTCTTTCAGGCATTCATCAAGTTCCCCATGAAAAACTATATTTTTCGGCCACTCTCTAAGGAACGAGTCATTTTCATAATCCAGGGTTGCACCCTTTGAGTTTGTGCTCCCTCCCATGAAGATCTTGATTGCTGAGCTTTCCCCAGAAACTATATTGCCATTAGTTCCGTCATACATGGAATATAATCCATAGTCCACATAGCTTCTTCCCTCTATTACTGCCTTCTTCCTGCTAAATCTTTCATAATCAGTGATCGGGATGATATTGTTTGGCATATCGAATACTGTTGTTGTACCACCATATGCCGCTGCCGTGCTCCCAGTGATGAAGTCTTCTTTTTCTGTCTCGCCTGGATCCCTGAAATGAACGTGAATATCGGTAAACCCTGGAAGTACTGCGCCCTCAAGCAATACTGACTTCTCCCCTTTCCTGAATTTCCTCACATCATTGATGATTCCGTTACTGACATACACCGTCAGTTCCTCAAATGATCCATTCCTGTAAAAGTTTCCAGTATAAGCAATATCTTCCATCTACACCCCTCTTTTCTGTCCCCATATATATTTGTGCTCCTGCAACATGAATCTGACCAGCATCTTCTTTTCAATTATTCTTTCGGCAATCCACGCTTCTGGAGTTCCATACGATGGCTGGACGACTATATTTACCAACTTTCCATATTTGGCGTAGAAGTTTTCAAGATAGGCAAAATCTGTATCGTCGGAGATAACAAATTTTGCATAATCCTCTTTCCTGAGCAGATTGAGATTTTCGGTTCTCAGTCTTTTCTCCTCTCCAGATGATGGTGTTTTAACATCCATGTCGATCACAGTTTTTTCAATCATGGTATATGGTTCTATGCTCAGTGAGCCCCCAGTTTCTATCAGCACCCTTTTTCCCGCGGATGTAATCCTCCTCACCAGATCTGGCGCCTCTTTCTGGAGAAGTGGTTCCCCACCAGTCAGGCAAACCCATTCTTCCCAAGAATCTTCAACTATTTTTATGAGTACATCAACTTCCATTTCAGTGCCGCCCTCAAAAGAGTATGTTGTGTCACACCATTTGCATCTGAGATTACACAGGCTAGTCCTGATAAAGATCATCGGGATTCCGGTAAATGGGCCCTCTCCCTGGATGCTATGAAATATTTCTGTTATCAGCATTACTCTCACTTCATGTAAATTCTCTTCCCAGAGGAGGCAAGCCTTGTCTTCCCAAATTCGGCCATATTCTCGACCTCCTTAATGTGGAACGTTGGTCCGTCCCGGCATACCTGAAATCCATCCACTGAGCACGAATCGCAGAGCCCGATACCACACTTCATGCTTCTTTCAAAGGAAAATTCAACATTCAACTCCTTTCCCCTGAGCATATCGAATATTGCCTTCATCATCATCTCAGGCCCGCACACATAAATGGTGTCAAACTGCGTGAGATCCAGGTTGTTAATTGCATCCGGGGCAAGGCCTTTCATTCCCCTTGAACCATCCTCAGTGACGCAAATAGCCATTCCCGGCTTGAAATCTTTCTCGAACAGGATTTCATCAGAAGTTTTTGAGGCTATTATGCCAGTGGAGTCTTCATCGATAAGAGATCTCAGGGATGCCATTCCCGAACCTCCGCCAATCAGGAGTTTCTTTCCCCTGCTACTGCTGAAAGGTTTTCCGTATGGACCCCTCAGGTAAAGGAATTCCCCTTCCCCCATATTACCAAGTCTCTCAGTAGTTTTGCCATAGACCTTCACAGTGATGCATTTTTCACCTTCCCGTGAGGCCACTGTCATTGGCACCTCAGAATAACCTGGAACCCATACCATCACAAATTGCCCGGGAAGTACTTCAGCATCCCAGTGGAAGTAGAGAGAAAAAACTGTTGGGGTTTCCCTTACCTTTTTAATTATCTTCAGGCGGTTGATCATTGAACCGCCACCCCTATCATCTCTCCTATACTCCCTATCCCACTATCCTTCATGAATCCGGATATTCCCTGGTTTATTTCATCGAATATTCCTCTCCCCTTCCTCCAGAGTGCTGTACCGATCTGGACTGCTGATGCTCCGGCCATGATGTATTCAATCGCATCGGACGCATTGCCAATTCCTCCAACACCAATAATGTTGCAGTCAAGTTCCTTCTTTATTTCATAAACGAGTCTCAGGCCGACCGGCTTTATGGCATTCCCGGATAGGCCTCCGTATACGTTGGTGAGAACCGGCATTCTTGCATTTATGTCAATTGCCATTGCCCTTACAGTATTTATCAAAACAAGTGCATCGCTTTCTGATGCCGCACTCCCAATTTCAACTATATCTGTAACATTCGGGGAGAGCTTGGACCATATGGGGATATCTATTGAGGCTTTCAGTGTTTCTACAATATCCTTCACGAGGGTGGGATCACTTCCGACCTCTGTACCAAACCCCTTTACGTGAGGACACGAGAGATTCAGTTCAATAGCACTAACGCCATAATCAACCATTTCTCCCGCGAGTTTCAGGAAAGTAGGAGCATCTGCAGCAAATATGCTTCCTATAACCGGTTTCCCTGCCTCCTCTGCAATCTTAATTTCCCCGCCATATTCTTCTATTCCGGGATTTGGCAGGCCCATGGCATTTATTATGTAATTCTCGCCCTCAAATACAACAGGAGATGTGTAACCGTTCCTTTCATCCACCCCAATAGACTTGGTGACAACTGCAGCGGCACCAGCCTCAAGTATCCTTCTCATTGTGTAACCGTTCTCATCAAGTATTCCAGAAGCAAGAATTAATGGAGTATCGAGTTCGATGCCTCCAGCCTTTGTCCTTAGATCTATCATTCCATTCTTAATGCTGACTATTATTTTTACATTTCCTTATTTTAGGTTCCTGAAATTTCTATTCGATCAGCAGTCATATTTCAAACTTTCAGGGTAATCAGAGAGCCAGATGATTTTTTCATTAACCTCAAAGAAAGGGCCATAATAGAAATAAAGGCCGGGCCTGTCGTAAACACGACATGTCAGGTACATATTTCCACCGAACTCATTGAATTTCCTTATGTCAATGGGGCTCGAACACCTCATTACAAGCTCATCTGTAATGTCAAAAAATCTCCGCAGGGTTTCATCGTCAAGAGTATTATTGATGACGACCCTTGATGCACCGGATATCATGAGGTCAATAAGATCATTCTCCTTATAGGGATAGGCCATCAGAGTAAACTCGATATATTTCGAGATTTCAGAGTAAAGCTTGAAGTTGAACTGGTATTTATTCAGGGCATCCATATCGATAACAAAAGCCTCATCCTCAGGAAATTTCGCTATCTGTGTCATATTTTTATAACCAAATATACTACCCTCATTAATTATCAGACATTGCACGAATCCCAGATGCCTACATGATTAAATAATTTACATGTTATAAACTATCATGAGTACATTGCTAATTCATTTATTATGCCAATGTGATAACTTAATTATTATCTATATATCCACACATTCGTATACCAAATAGGTAACAAAAGTTTTTATTATCTTGTATGTATTACATAATTATGATAGACCAACAGGCCTCCTACCTGGCCAAAACTGATCGTATTTTGGTGCCGATGGCAAAGGGTGAAAGCTCCAGGAAGGCCTTTACCATCGCAACAGAATTTGGCAGGAGTCTGGGTTCCCAGATAACAGCATTGACAATAAAGGAAGAAACAAAGGAGGTAACATGGAGCCAGAAGGTTGCCATCATTATGAATGCTTATAAGGAGGCCAAGAGCGAGGGAATCAATATAATCCCGAAGATCCAGAGTTCCAGGAGTGTAAAGGAAGGAATCCTCTCAGAAGTGAATTCAAGAAATTACGATCTTGTCCTCATGAGCAGCAAATCAAGGCCGGGAATATCCACCTCATTGCTGGGTCCGATAGGGGATTACGTCATAAAGCATTCCAGGAACACTGTCGCTGCAGTCTCCCTGAAGAGAGACACATATCCATACAGGAACATATTTGTTCCGATGAGTGAAAGACTTAACACCCGTAAATCTGTCTATCTGGCTGCAATATTCGCAAAAGTCATGAAGGCCAAATTCAACCTCTGTGACATGAGGGATTTCGACAGGAAGAAAATTCACGGGTTCAAGACAATAATGAACAATGAGATATGGAAGGAGCTGAATCTGGATTACGAAATTACAAAATCATCCGGGGAAAATCTCAGGGAATCAGTTATGAACCGGATATACTCAACCTCCTCAGACCTTATAATCCTGGGTCTGAGAACGGACTCTTATTCAAATGTGAGGATAAACTCAGATATAAAGAGGATAATGAAGGACATCTCGATCGATTCGGTGTTAATCAAGAGATGACTGTCTTATTATCCCGTTGTCCATGAGGAAATTCAGGATTCCAACATCTATATACATCACATTCACATAATAGGAACCAAAGACTGGGAAATCCTGAGATTCGCTTGCATTTATAAGTCCCTCAACAGTATTATTAACCTGCTTCCCTGAGAGTAACACTCCTTTCAGCCTGCCCAGTTTTATTATTGACTGAACAACCCTTTTCTCCTGCAGGATTGCACCCTGAACGGGTATGTTTGGATCGAGGCCTGAATCTGAATCCATTATCATTTCTCCAGGTATCTGGCTCAACGTGACATTTGGATTCATGTTCTCGAAATTCCTAAGATTCTGCATTGTCTGGTTGAGCGAAGCATTTGTATTAGGGGAACATTCAGGAGCCCCGGATGATGTCTGATTAAAATCAATTGCCGATGGCCTAGGTTGGAAGAAATAACTCCTGTTGAATGCCTGTGCAAGAAGATAACTTCCATAAATTTTTCCGTGTATGCTTATCTGGCTCCCATTTGCAGGTCCAGGATCAACATTTTCGGCTATGAGTGATGTCACCGTTGGTATCAGTACACCCACCAGCAGCACTACTACGACCATGATAACAATCGAGGATTTCACAATTCCCAAAATTTCTTTGACATTTACCATAATACACCCACCCCCATCAGTATATAATAAATTGCGCCAATTGCTATGAATGGAAGAAGGACACCTCCCACGCCATAAACGATGATGTTCCTCCTGAGAAGGTCATTTATGCCTGAAGGCTTAAACTTGACTCCTCTTATCGCAAGTGGAATCAGCAAGGGAATGATGAAGGTATTGAATATCAGTGCTGATGTCACAGCCAGAAGAGGGTCAGTGAAACCCAGTATATTGATGAAGGAAAGCTGGGGGAACATGAAGAAGACGGCAGGAATGATCACAAAATATTTCGAGATATCATTGGCAATGCTGAATGTTGTAAGGGATCCCCGTGTAATCAGTATCTGCTTTCCAAGGAATATTACATCCATGAGCTTGGTTGGATCATTTTCAAGATCGATCATATTTGCTGCATCCTTCGCAGCCTGAGTACCGCTGTTCATGGCAAATCCGACATCAGCAAGGGCCAGTGCTGGGGCATCATTGGTGCCGTCTCCAACCATCGCAACCATTCTTTGCTTCTCCTTCTCCTCCTGAACCTTATTATATTTGTCCTTCGGTTTGCTGTTTGCGACCACCTCGTCAATGGAGGCCTCTCTTGCAATATACTGGGCAGTAAGCTCATTATCTCCTGTGCACATGACCGGCTTTATATTCATGGATTTTAGGGCCTCGATTCTTTCCCTTATCCATGGCTTAAGTATATCATTAAACTCAATCGCACCAAGAATCTTCTTTTCTGAGATAACCACCATTGCAGTTCCACCTCTTGAGGATATCTCAGCACATTGGGCATCAACATAATTATCCTTGCTCCCTACAAGTTCCCATATGGAATTGGGCGAGCCCTTGTATATGAACTCATTTCCCTTCTTAACCCCGCTGAACTTGGTATCCGGTGAAAAAGGGACAAATTCATAGGAGCTCATATCTATTGACTTGAATTCCGGGTTACCCTCGAGGGCCTTCCTGACAACAGATATTCCCTCCTTGGTCTCATCAAAAAATGACGAAATGTAAGCAGCCCTGAACAGTTCATTCTCCGTTATATCCCTGTTTGGATACACTTTATTTGCTTCCCGGTCACCTATTGTAATTGTCCCGGTCTTGTCCAGAATTATTGTATCAATATCCCCTGCATTCTCCACCGCCCTTCCACTTTTTGCGATAACATTAAACTGGCTTACCTTGTTTATGGCTGCAACTCCCAGTGCGGGCAACAGTGCACCGATAGTTGTGGGAATGAGACATATAAGAAGCACTACAAGAATGAACAGGTTGACACTGGTTCCAAGAAATGTTCCAAGTGTATAAACTGAAGATGTTATAATAAGAAATACAAGCGTGAGTCCGGATAATAGTATGGAAAGTGCGATTTCATTTGGTGTCTTTGCCCTGATAGACCCTTCCACCAGTTCAATCATCTTGTCAAGAAATGTCTCGCCAGGATTGGCAGTAATCCTTATCTTGACCCTGTTGTCAAGGAGAATTGTTGCACCGGTTACGCTATCACCCTGTACCTTGAAAACTGGCTTTGATTCTCCAGTAATGGAGGATTCATTAAAATATCCCCTTCCTTCCACAATCTCTCCATCTGTAGGAACAGTCTCGTCCTTCCTGACTTCAACAATCATACCCTTTCTCAATTCGCCAGATGGAATCACCCTTTCACCGCTTTCATCGATGACTCTACCGGTTGTATCTTTCTTCATCCTCTTCAGGGTTGCAGTTATATTCCTGCTCTTTCCTTCCGCAAGTGTTTCGGCAAGGTTGGAGAAGAAGATTGTCATAAATAAAAGAACGATAACAGAGATATAGAATTCAACATACACGCCCTTCAATGATAGGCCATATTCAGCATGAAATGCCAGTAAATATACAGATGTCAGCATTGCCAGTTCAGTAATGAACATCACAGGATTTCTCAGCAGTTTCCTCGGATCAAATTCTTTTATTGCATTAATTGAAGCCTCTGCGTATTGATTCATCTGGCCACCCCTATTAGCAGTGAGAAAGCCCTTCCCCACGCTAGAAGTGGTCCAGCAGCCAGGATTGGGAAGAAGGAGATCAGGCCAAGTATTATCATGGTAAAAAGGAGCATGAAACCGAACCAGAATGAGCCTATATCCACTGATCTCCCATACTGAACCTTCGGTTTCTTGAATGAAAATGATTCTGCAACGATCAACTGGAACGCCATTATTGGATACCTCCCAAGAAGCAATATAACGCTGTCAATCAGGTTAAAAAACACACTGTTTGTGGCGAATCCGCCGATTTCGGAACCATTATTGGATGCGGATGTGGTATATTCATAAAGAAGTTCGGTAATCTGATCTGGGTGAGTATTTATAAAACTTTTCATAAGTATTGGCGCAAATAGAAGTGTGAATCCAAGAGGGACTATTATGATCAGGGGATGAATTATCAGGCTGAATGTTGAATATTTTATTTCTTTTGAGTTAATTTTTAGACTCATAATCTCAGGAAGTTTTCCAACCATGAGGGAGACAAGGAACACTGTAAAAATCACATATGAGAATATGTTCAATACTCCAGTTCCAACACCTCCAAGAGGATCATTCAGGAGAAGTGGGAAGAGTATCCCCAGAATACCTGCAGGGGTATAATCTATCAGGGCTGCATTTGCAGCTCCAGTAGATGTAAGTGTTGCTGCGCTTCCAAATATTGCACTCTGGGAAATCCCGATAGCAGTCTCCTTGCCTATATAATTACCACCGAAACTGAAACCAAGGGTTGAAATCGAAGGAATCCCTCCTATCTCCCCGAAGAATGCGAGAAATGCACTGAATGCAAAAAGAACCATTATGACTCCAAAGAGCATTCTTGAAAACTTCCTGTTTTCCAATACCTGGCCAATGGCGAATATGGATCCTATTGGTATGATCGTGAATGATATCACTTCAATCAGGTTTGTTATCCATGAAGGATTCTCAAAAGGATAACCGGCATTTGCGCCATAAAAACCACCACCGTTGGTACCTATATTCTTGATGCCTTCAAGTGACGCGACCGGGCCAATAGGAATGTTTACGGTAAACCTGTCAAAGAATGGGTGTATGACTATGCTGGTGTACGTTGTATCTGGAACTCCGAAGATTATGAGCAGGATTGTGGCTGCCACTGAGAGAGGTAACAGGAGGTCAAAGATCGAGACAAGGAAGTCATGGAAAAAATTTCCAAGTTTGCCATCATCATTCACGATTCCCCGAATAAATGCCATTGATGCTGCAAATCCTGTTCCGGCAGACATGTACATCAGGCCTATTATGACTACAGTAACATCGCTGTAAGTCAGTCTCAAAGGGCTTGAATAATGCTGCAGGTCGGTATTTGTCAGGAAGCTTATTATCGTGTTCAGGGCAAGAAAGAAATTCATTGGTCTTTGCCCTGGTGATTTAAAGTATGTTCCCTGTATCACAAGGAACAGGAGCGAGAATACCCCAACAATAAAATTGAAGCAAACAAGTGCAAAAAAATAGCCCCTGAACCCACTCGTCTTCTTTGGATCAACTCCTGCGAGTCTTTCTATTCTTTCAATTAAGGGACCGGTATATTTCCTGAGCCTTGTATTTTCTCCCCTGTAGAGTTTCCTGATATATGGGGCAAGGAGATATCCCAGAAGTGATACAACCGCAAGGTAGATCAGGATAATTATCACCCCTGAAACAACACGATTATTCGTGAAAAAACTCAGCCAGAAATTGCCACCGTAAGTGGATGTACTGCTCATAACTTTTCAGCCCTAATTATGGAATAAATCAAATAGATGGATGCCAATCCAACCAACACTGCGAGAGGTACAATCCACAGACCCAATTGAAACATTTCAGGTTAAATATTTTTCCCGTATTAAACCTTGATCCACTAAACTTAAATAGAAAGCCTTTGTAAACCTGCCAAAAAGAAAAGAGTATCCCATAGTTAATCGGAAATTTTAGTTAATTCCAAATCATGTTCATTAACAAGATTCATAATAGAAGTATGAAAAATCAAATATACCTTCCCATGTATGTTCCAAATCTTATGTATCCGAGTTTCCTGAAATATTCCCTGACTCCTATCCCGCTTATCACCAGTATTCGATCATAACCGAATTCTTCGGTGGTTATCCTCTCCGCTTCCTTTAACATTGATTTTCCAAGTCCCTTGTGCTGGTACAGTTCCTGATCATGCTGGCCGATCGGGACTACCCTGCCAACCGTCTTAATTTCCCTTATCATTCCAGTTGAGGCAGTTTCCTCTTTCCATGAATCCCCGGGGATTCTTCTAAGTCTTAGATAAGAGGCAAGATTCCCATCCTCGTCTTCGTATGAAAGAAACACTTCCCTGCCTCCTGAAGCATTGTAATCGATGCGCCTCATTATCAGACTGCTATTTCCATCCGAAGAGAAACCTATTTCCCGCCCCCTGATTTCTTTGCTTCTCACTCCTCTTTTATTGAGTAATTCATCCACAAGATTCCTTAGATCGCTTCTCTTGACGCCAGCCTCAATGAATTTAACAGGTATGTCTCTCTGCATTCTCTGGACTCTTATCCAGGGT
>JAKARU010000017.1:3892-11979 GCA_021819225.1 Thermoplasmata archaeon | reverse complement strand
TTGTATTTTTCCTTCAATGCATGATCAAGCAGATCACTCATACAGTAACATGCGTCTTTCATGAATAAATGTCACGGTGTTTTCTAAGAGGTTGTTAGAAATCCTCTAAAGCATGGTCGTGATAAAGTAAAATAAATTATGGATATTTAAGGAAGAGCCTTTTATATTCATTGAGTACCTGCTCAATTCCATCACAAGATATTTGTAATATTCTTGAGGATGGTTTATATCGCAGAGACTGATAATTTTTGCCATTGAATCTTTATTTTCAATGCCCTGATGTTTTATTTAAAGATCTGATTGAAAGCAAACATCTTCGATTCCATTTCATTATCCTGATCCTTTAAGAGAAGAGGTACTTACGAAATTTATTTCAATGGTTATAGTTAAGATTTGAATTAAGAAACTTTATCACATATCATCTCAATTTTAATTTTAAATTTGTGTAATTATAAATTGAGTAACTCTATATATATGCAACGAGTATTAAAATACGGTTCATACATCCCCCAATAAGTGCATCTAATGCAACCTAATTTAATTAATAATCTCTGGATTTTACTCGCCGGCTTGCTTGTATTCACCATGACTATTTCTGTAGGTTTCCTTGAAATTGGAGAACTCAATCACAAGATTGACAGAAGTTTGTATAAGACTCTAATAATAACAGGGCTCTCCCTGTTCTTTATGGGCCTGATTGGATTTAATATTGCCTTTGCACCCACTATTGATGGCGTGATTGGAAATCCTTTTTATAGCAATGTTTTCCTTGGGCTCTTTTCTACAAATCTTTCTGGTGGACTCACTGGTGTCTTCTGGCTTACCGGAAAAAATTATTTCAATACCGGTCTATCCACAGGAACCTACTTTTTATTTGAAACAGCCTTCGCCTCAGTAACCCTCGCACTGGTTGGCGTTGTAGTTCTTAGAAAGATTAAGATGTCAGCCTTTGTCTTATTCTCAATTGCGTACTTCATATTTATATATACAATTCCAGCCGCATGGATCTGGAACCCGACTGGATGGTTATACATGATGGGAGTACGTGACTTTGCCGGTGGCCTGGTGGTTCACGGCGCTGCGGGATTTGCAGCGCTTGCCATACTGGTTCGGATATGGCAGGAAGAAAAGAAAAAGGGGTTGACAGAAACGAAAAGAGAGCATGCAAGCGTGAACTCCGGCTGGCTGGCTCTTGCAATCATTCTTCTCTGGGTAGGATGGTTTGGATTCAATCCTGGAAGCGAGCTTGCATTCACCACTGAGACGATCATAGTGGTAATCACAACATTCCTGGCAGCGGCATCTGCAATGGTTTCAACTATGGGGACAAAATACCTAATTTCAAAACAGGACCCAGGATTGACTTACGGTGTAAATGGCGTATTGATGGGACTTATAGTTATAACCCCTCTCGCAGGATATGTCAGCCCTGGAAGTGCAGTCATTCTGGGTTTAATCAGTGGGCCTATATTTGTGTATGCTGAAAAACTGTTGTCCAGGCCAAAATGGTACAGTGACCCAGTAGGGATTCTCCCAGGCCATATGGTTGGGGGTATCTTTGGTCTTCTCATGATCGGCTTCTTCACTCAAACCTCATTTGCAAGTGCGTCAGGATCACCAAACCTTCCCAATGGGATACTGTTTGATGGTGGAATCGCAGCCTTGCATCAGCTTGGTCTTGAGATTTTTGCAGTGATCGTTGTTGGAATATTTGTTTTTGCTGCGTCATACCTCACCGTGTATGCAATAGGCAAATTACTGAAGGGAATACTACAGGATGATGAATATAGCGATGCGGGTCTGGCTAAGTCGACAAAATCATGAATAGATATGATTTTTCGGGAAAGCGTGGTTTGTGTGTTGGTTTGAGCCATAATCTATTCATTTTTCTTCCGGGACCATTTCATTATGTCTACTGAGTCAATGATGGTGATAATCTCTGGAATGATATGGCTTGAGCCAGAGTTGTCCTATTTGCTATATATTATGTTACATCTATGAACAGCCCTTGCAATTTGTTGACCCCAATTGAATAGAATTTCCAGTGGGTGTCACCGCCTTGTTCAAAAATTCATCAGAAGTAAATCATAAATTGTGATCAGCCGCTTTAAATGATTCAATTATTCAGGAATACTGATTGCCCGTTGAAAAAATCAAATGCGCGTTTTCCCTGAATGACTGGAATCTTCCTTTCATAGCACATTCCCCTGATTCCTTCATCTGCAAGATCTGTTTCGAAATAAGTAATGTTCCTCCCCTGATCCCTTATGATCGAAGAAACCTGTGCCCTGTTAATGCCTATGATGTTACCTTCATCATGGAATTCAAATTTCCCTCCTGAATAAAGAATGAATCTTCCTCCATATCCAATCTCTTCCTTCATTTTCTCCCTCAGTTCCTCTATTGTTGAACCGAGTACCATAGCCTCTCCTGTTGATCTCATTTCAGGTCCCAGGCTCAAGGAGAAATTCTCAAACCTGTCAAATGGAAATACCGGTATTTTTGCACAGAAACCGCTGTATTGGGGTTTCTCAATCTTCATTCTTCCCGTCATTATTGCATCTATTCCAAGGCCTACCCAGTTTATACCCGTGAACTTGCTTATGATCGGAATAGTCCTGCTCGCCCTGGCATTCATCTCGATTATGTAAATCTCCCCTCTCCTTTCCATAAACTGCAGGTTGCCAAATCCTGAGATCCCGAAATGAATCGCGATCGTCCTTGCAATTGCTATAGCTCTTTCAGATATCCATTCCTCCGGGATTCCTCTTCCCATTATGGAGATGGCATCACCTGAGTGAACACCCGCCTCTTCAAGGTGTTCCATTATTCCACACACCTGGATCTCCTTCCCATTGCTGATGAAATCAAGGTCAAATTCCCTTGCATCTTCAATGTATCTGGAAACATGATAATTTCCAGTGGAAGCCAGCCTTACGTAATTTGAGAGTTCTTCCCTGCTCCTGATGATCTTAAAGAACGAACCACCAATTATGAAACTTGATCTCACTATAACTGGCAAACCAATTGAATCTGCTGACTTCTCTATCTCGTGACCATTGTGAGCCGAAATCCATTCAGGCTGCAAAATTGATTTCTCCTTCAGATAGGTTGAAAAAAGATCCCTATTTTCAATTTCTTCTATTGATTCTGATGATGTACCAAGAATTACGCTTCTTCCCAGAACCTCATTGATTATGGATGCCATGTTCTGTCCAGTCTGACCTGAGAACTGTATAATGATCCCTTTTGCCTTCCTCTTCAAGATTATTCCACAAACATATTCAGGCACCAATGGGTCAAAATAGAGTTCATCCGAAGTGTCAAAGTCCGTGGATACTGTTTCAGGGTTTGAATTTATCATAATTGCACTCATACCCATTCTTCTTATTTCCTTCACAGCCTTTACAGAACTATAGTCAAACTCAAGACCCTGCGCAATTCTATTGGGGCCAGCACCCATTATAAGAACTGATTCCGTTGATGCGGGTTCAATATCGTCAGCCTCTCCATATGTAGAATAAGCATACCTCGTTTCTGATCTGTATTCACCCGATGATGAGTCGATCGTTTTTATAGTGGGCAATATTCCATTCCTGATTCTATAATCAAGAATTTCCTTTTCGCTTCTACCTGTTATCCATGATATTATTCTGTCAGGTATTCCCATTTCTTTATATTCCTTCAGATTGTTCCATATTTCATTTTCCCTTTTCCCGTTAATTTTATTTAAAATCCCATCAATTTTTGATAATATCTCGGCAGACCACCCTGTCATTCTGCTGATCTCGTTTATATCCATTCCCTTAATAATAGCTGAAATTATATGAGTAAATCTCCTGCTGTTTGGATGAGAGAGATTTCCTATGACCTCCTCCATGGAAATGGCCCCATTGAAGTACTGTGAGAGATCGGTTTCCAGGGATACAACAGCCTTCAGAAAGGCCTCCTCGAAGTTTCTCCCGATTCCCATCGTCTCTCCGACGGATTTCATTGATACTCCTATGTTCATATCCTCAGGAAATTTCGTGTCAGGCCATAAAGGTATTTTTACGGTCACGTAATCCTGGGAAGGCTCGAATGCAGCTGACGTGTTTCCAGTAATCGGATTTTTTATTTCGTTGAGTGAATATCCGCATATTATGTATGTTGCTATTTTTGCTATGGGGTATCCTGTTGCCTTGGAGGCAAGCGCAGATGATCGTGATGTTCTTGGATTTGCCTCTATGGCATATATTTCGTAGGTGTTTGGGTTAACAGCAAACTGAACATTACAGGCACCCCTGATCAGCAATATTTCTGCGATTTCAAGAGCCTGCCTTCGCATTTCCTGATGGAGCCTGTCAGGGATCGTCAGGGAAGGAGTTACAACCACACTTTCCCCGGTATGGACTCCCATTGGGTCGAGGTTTTCCATATTGCATACCATTATGGAATTCCCCGCAATATCCCTCATAACTTCGTATTCCATCTCTATGAGTCCCTGGAGCGATCTTTCTATTTCTATCTGTGCCACTGAATCGTTTTTGAATATAGAATTAAAGAAAACTCTTGCTTTATCCTTATTTTCCAGTATCTTTCCTGATTTCCCTCCAAGTGTAAATGATGTCCGCGCAATAAATGGGTAAAAATTGACATCCTCCAGTTCCTCCTCCCATTTTTCCCTGTGAATTATTCTGGATTCCGGTACTTTGATGCCGTTACTGACCATGGCCTCGTGAAACTTTACCCTGTCCTCTGCCATCCTTATTCCTTCAGGTGGTGTTCCCATAATTTCCACATTATACTTGTCCAAAACACCTGAATCATAAAGTTCCAGAAGTATGTTAAGACCTGTTTGGCCGGCCATTCCTGGAACTATACCATTGATCTTTTCTTCCCGGATTATTTCGGTGGCATTTTTCAGGTTTATAGTTTTGATATAGACCATGTCTGCTGTTTCCCAATCCGTCTGGATGGTCGCAGGATTTGAATTTAAGAGAACAGTATAGAAACCCAGTTCCTTCAATATTCTGCATGCCTGTGATCCTGCATAATCAAATTCAGCTGCCTGACCTATCACCACAGGTCCTGAACCTATTACAAGAACCCTTCTTTCAGTTCCTGATTGCATTGAACATTTCCTCCACTTTCCTGAAAAAACCTGATGGATCCACAGGTCCCGGTGATCCTTCCGGGTGGTACTGAATGGACAGTATTGATTTTTCCATATTCTCAATCATTTCCACGGTCCCATCATTAAGATCCCACTGAACCGGTTTTAATCCCGTATTTCTGAGACTTTCCTCTGAAACCCTGAAATTATGATTGTGAGACGTGATGAATATATTTCTTCTATCCGATACTGCATGGTTAATCCCATGGTGACCGAAGGTCATCCTTTCAATACTCGCACCAAGAGCTCCTGCAATTACCTGATTACCCATGCATACTCCTGCCACTGGAATGTTTCCCTCCGCCTTTTTAATCATATTATAAATGGATGACAGACTTGCATCTGAAGGATCACCCGGTCCGTTTGATATGAATATTAGATCATAGTCGGAAAGGGATCTGACTCTTGAATCCAGGTTTATCACATGTGTTTCACCCATTGAAGATACCTTTTCAAGAAGGTCTATCTTTGAACCCAGGTCCACAAAAAGAATCTTCCTGTCCATGCCTTTATTAAGAATTATTTCCGATCTTTTTGTGACTTCCCTTATGAGATTCCGTGTTGGATGATCTTTGAAACTGGAATGATTCTCCGGGTCATCGGTTATGATTCCTCGTATATTCCCTGAATCACGGATTTTTTTGACCAGCCTCCTTGTATCAATGCCGTAAATTCCTGGCACTCCCTGATGCCTCATCAGTCCGTCAATTGAAGCAAAACCTCTTCCCTGAGGAAACATTGTATCCTTGACGATTATACCTTCAGCCTTGATTCCATCGCTCTGTGGTTTATCCTTCCAGAATTCATAGTAAAATATTGAGGGGAATGAAAAGACCATTATCTGTCCCGCATATGAAGGATCTGTCATTGCCTCATAATATCCTGTTGCAGATGTTGTGAAAATCAGATCTCCATGTTTTTCAACAGACGCCCCGAACGCCTTCCCCTCAAAGGAATCACCATCCTCGAGGAGAAGGTATCTCCTCAATTCAGGCACCCTCCTGATTTAATTCTGAAAGAATCTACCACAAAGAAAAAATTTTCAAGCATAAACTTTGTAGTATTCATTTGGCTCTAAAAAGAAGGATTGCATTTTAATATAAATTAATTTCTCTAATTGAATCAGAGTGTGTGAAAATACCGGGATATAATTTGATTTTCTTGAAAAAATGATCTATAGAATTCCCTTGGACTGGTTTTCCTGCTTTATCTTCTCAAGATTCTGAATCCTCTTGGCCGGGTGGGGATGATCACTGAATATGCTGTCCTTGACCCTTACTTTCTTCCTTTTCCAGCTTTCCAGCAGGGCAATATGGTCATAGGCCTTTACATCATTGTCGCCTGAAAACATGAGCATACTGGAAATGGACGAGGTTGTTGACTTTCTCCTGAACCCACGGTTTCTCGGATTACCACCACTATAAGCAACAATTTTTGCAAGAGCTGTCTGCAGGCTATCCGTAGCACCTGGAATTGTCAATGCTGAGTTCAGGTCTGCATAGGATTCTCTCATTCTGTTTACCCCAAGTATCATAATATTAAAGATAAAACTCACTGCAACAAGACCGATTGCAACTAGAATTATGCTTCCTCCATTTCTCCTGCCGGAGCCAAAGAGCATTGTGTATCCAAAGTAAAATAGTATTGTGGGAATAAGGCCAATTGCAAGTAGAAGTGCGACATCATGATGCTTTAGATGCCCTATCTCGTGACCCATTACTGCTTCTATTTCATCCTTGTTCAGGATTTTGAGAAGACCCTTGGTGATAGCCATCCTTCTACCAGATATTATGGATCCAAATGCAAATGCGTTGGGCATATCAGTATCGGCTATAAACAGCATGGGTACCTTCTGATTGTTCAGGTTGCAGACCTTTTCAAGGGACACATAAAGCCATGCCATTGACATATCGTCCCTGCTAACAGGCTTGAGATGATAAATCCTTGAAATTATATAGGGTGAAATAGCGTACTGGATTATGTCCATGACAAGAACCATTACTATTATGAGAAAAAAGAAGCCAGATGTTGGAAGAACGCCAAAGAAATAGTAGGAGACACCAAGAATTATGAGGGCTGCCAGGAGTGCTATTGCAATTCCTGCAAATATTGCTGCAATCTTCAATTTCACTGCAGTAAAACTCATGTTTCGAGATTGCATTAAGGTTAATAAAATGTATAAAATAATCTGGAACATTCGAAGACCGATCTTTGAGAAACGATACTTAAGTTCATGTAATATAAGAAACCAATGAAAGATCCGCAATTAACTGGAGAGAACAACAATTATTATAGTAAATCGTCTTTAAACACCAATGATCGATGGAAATCTTAAAGAAAACCTGCATTTCAAATGGACATCATCAAACAAACCTATAGCAAAAACAGAAGAAGAAGAGGTAGTGAGAATCAAAATCCCGGATTCGTCAATAAATCAGATAAAAAGAGGTATGAGTTCTTCCGACCTCAGTAAGATCGATCCATCACTCTTTGATGGTGCTGTTGGACCAATTTACATAGCTGGATCGGAACCGGGGGACTCGATAGAAATAGAAATACTTGACATCAAGTCGGGAAATGAGGGATGGAGCGCAATAATTAATGATTTTGGACTCCTCAAAAACAGGTACGGGGAGAGAGTCATAACATGGAGTAAGATTGAAAACTTCTGGAGGTGCGATGATGAGGAGTTTTTGAGAGGCATTAAAATACCGGATGTTCCATTTCTTGGAGTAATTGGCACTTCTCCCTCGGAAGGGGAATACGGGATGATACCACCACAGCACTTTGGTGGAAACATGGATAACAGGATGATAGGGATAGGAAGCAGGATAATTCTTCCTGTCAATGTTGAGGGTGCAATGGTATCATTTGGAGACCCTCATGGACATCAGGGAGATGGAGAAATTTGTGGTACTGCAATTGAAACCGA
>JAKARU010000017.1:0-3882 GCA_021819225.1 Thermoplasmata archaeon | reverse complement strand
GACGTAAGATTTAAAATATTGAGAAAACGGACGAACTCGCCAGTGATTTTTTCCCAAGATACAGTAAAGGGAGACTTTGTTTTTACATCAGGGATTAGTAATGATCTTCATAATGCCTCGGTTGAGGCCGTTGAATCAATGATCTCTTACTTGTGCGAATTTGGATTCAGTGAAGAAGAATCCTACATTTTGTTAAGTGTTGCAGGAAATCTGTCCATAAGAGAGATAGTCGATGAGCCAAATTTTGTTGTCAATATGGGTCTGGACAGGAAAATTATCGGCATGAGAAGCAATGAAAATCATTTCTGATCTGACATGTTCTCAAGTGATTTTCTCTTCTTTTTAATCTCCATACCTACACCTGCTATGCCAAACCCCACTATGAGATAATAGGCTGTAAGTGCTCCGGTAAAAATATAAAAAATATCATTTGAGACCGCAGACGGGATAGTAAAGCTGTATGATTCCAAAAAGAAAATGGAGAAAATATAAAAGATAATGGAAGATATGTAGATTGCCTTATGATTCATAAGCGCCTTATAAACTGACCATTCGCCCACTGAAAAAGAGTTCTTTCTTCTCCTTAGCATAACGTAAAGCATCAGTGGTGCGAAAAATAAGGAGAATGGGATCACGCCGTAGTAAAGAAAACCCATGCTGCTTATTTTATAGAATAATCCAATGATATAGAACATTCCAAATGAAATCCCAATGTTGATTGGAATAAACCCATATGCATACCTGCTTCTTGCTACCATCCTGGAAATTATGTATGCAGGTAAAAGTGGGAAAATTATGGCAAATATGCCAATTATATATTCGAAAGATCTGTCAATGAAACTTTTCGTATCAGTGTAATGCTTTATAGTTTTTAATGATTATTGGGACTCACTCTGTTCATTTCATCAGGCCTTTTCAAATCCGGTTTAAATGGAAATGCCCAGATGATTATGACAGGCTTTACCTATTGGTCATATTCTTAACACTGAGATATTGCCATAATGCTCTATCTTTAAATCCATAGAACACAAACGTTGGAGATTGTGATTTAAGGGAAAAGCCACCAAACAAAAAGATTGAGACTGGAATAGTGACACAATGAAATTATGAATCTGTGAATACTAAAATATGATTAATTGATACAAAAACATGACAGAGAAACTCTATCTGAACGACGCATATTTAAAAGAGTGTGATTCCAGGATCACTGGAATCAATGAAAAAGGAGTAATACTAGACAGGACTGTTTTTTATGCAAGCGGTGGAGGGCAGCCCGGGGACTCCGGTAAAATAATCTTCAACAATAGAGAATTCATGGTCAGGGATACGGTTAAGGAGGGTGATGATGTCCTTCATATAGTTGACAATCGGGAGATGCTGGAGATAGAAAGTCAGGTAAGGTGCCTTATTGACTGGGAAAGAAGGTATATTCACATGAAGTACCATGGTGCAATACACCTCATCGACGCCGTTGTCAATATGAATCCAGATTATGAGGGCCTCATAACTGGAAGTCAGATATATGACGATAAGGCAAGAGTTGATTTTTCCATGGAAAATTTCTCTCAGGAAATAGCCCAGAATGTAATTGATAGAACCAATTCAGTTATAAATGAAAACCATGAAATCCTGGTAAAGTATATGCCGGGTGAGGAGGCTGTAAAAATAAAAAACCTCGCAAGAACAGAACCGGGAAGGCAGCTTATTCAAAAACTTGAAACTGTAAGAATAGTTGAAATCGTTGGAGTTGACCAGCAGGCGGATGGAGGAACTCACGTCAGGAATACTTCAGAAATTGGAACCATACTCCTGCAAAAAATAGAGAACAAGGGCAAGAGAAACAAGAGGATGTATTTCACTTTGGAGTAATTTTTCAGGCTTTAAATCAATTAACAATATTTTTTTACGAGGTTGCCCTTTATAAAAACATGACGGATATGAACTGGGTTAGAAAAGAAATTGACAGCCTGAAGAATGAGGGAAGGTATGTACCAATCAGGACTCTGGAGACATCACAGGGTGCCTATGTAAGGATTGAGGGAAAGACCGTACTGAACATGTGCTCAAATAATTATCTTGGACTTGCAAACAATCCTGAGGTGAGAAAAGCGGCCATTGATGCAATTTCGGAGTATGGAGTTGGCGCGGGTGCTGTCAGATCCATTGCAGGAACAATGGAGATTCATATAAAGCTTGAGGAAAAAGTTGCAAAATTCAAGCACATGGAGGCGGCACTTGTATATCAGGGAGGGTTGCTTGCCAACCTTGGAACGATTCCTGTGCTTGTAGGTAAGGAAGATGTAATATTCAGCGAGGAACTTAATCATGCAAGCATAATCGATGGGATGAGACTCAGCTCAGCCAAAAAATATGTGTACAGGCATATGTCAGATGAGGACCTTGAAAAGAATCTTAAAGAGCACAGGAGAGAAGGAAAGAGATCAATGGTTGTTACAGACGGCGTTTTCAGCATGGATGGCGACATTGCACATGTACCAGAAATAACAGAAATCAAGGAAAAATATGATACCATGTTCTATGTGGATGATGCCCACGGTGAAGGGGTGCTGGGAAAGAATGGAAGAGGCATAGTTGATCACTTCAATCTTGCCGGGAAGATTGAGATCGAGATGGGAACGTTCTCCAAGGCACTTGGATCGATGGGTGGATTTGTAGCGGGTTCTTCGGAATTAATTGATCTTATCAAGCAGAAAGCAAGGCCGTTTCTCTTCAGCAGCAGCCTGAATCCAGGAGATGCAGCTTCCGTGCTGAAATCTATAGAGATAATGGAGAGGGATGATACTCTCATCAAAAAACTCTGGGATAATGCAAACAGGCTTCAGAGTGGTCTTAAGGAGGCAGGATTCAAACTGACAGAAACAAAGACGCCAATAACACCTGTATTGCTTGGGAGTGAGAAGAATGCCCTGGAAACAAGCAGGCTCCTGTACGAGGAAGAAAACATTTTTGCTTCTCCAATCGTCTTTCCAACAGTTGCGAGGGGTAGTGCAAGAATAAGACTCATGCCTTCTGCTGTTCATTCAAAGGAGGACATCGACAGGACAATAGAATCCTTCAAAAGAGTTTGGAAAAAAGTTTCCTCTTGATGACGATTATTTTTCTTAAACGAGCCTATCCTTAACTCTTCAGGAATACAGGCACATGTTCCGGCTTGATGCCCATTGATTCCAGAATCTCCTTCTGTTTCCTGGTTATCTCTGTTAATTTGCTGCTCCCTTTATCACCTGGACAGTTATAATGGAGATAATATACTGTTAAAGGCATATAAGGAGGAGTTTAGGTATATAGTGATGACATCTCCTGAGTTTAAGGTTTTTTTAGGTAAATTTCCCATCCACAATAATAGCAGGACAATGTTTTGTCAGTGGTTGGATGAATACATATAATTATACTTCTTTCTTAAAGTTTAAGGGATATTATATTCAGTCTTGAGGAAGTTTAAAAGCTCAACGAAACTTGGAAAAACCTTTTTTTGAAGTTCGTTATTGTCAATTGGCAGGTTAGAGTAAGTCTTTCGTTGTGGAGAAAATACAATCTTATTGGCTGGGTTATTTATTCTATGATCACAGGCGTTCCTGTATAAAGAAAGTACTATGATTTCTCTGTCTACTCCTCTTCCCAACATAGATTTTTCAAAATCAGCCTCTTTATAATCATCCTTTTCGCCAGAACTGCCTTTGCCGGATGCATTATTTATATAACATTCTATGGCAGACCAAAAATTGAAGGTAGCCATATACATCATACTGATATATCTCCTAATCAGAACTTCATTGGATGTGCCTAAATCGATTTTAGAACGCAATATGGATGGATCTAAATCGGTTACTCGAGAAGACCGCGGATGCATACTAGATCGGA
>JAKARU010000287.1 GCA_021819225.1 Thermoplasmata archaeon | reverse complement strand
TGGGTGGATGTATTAAGATGTTTCATTTCCATACAGTCAGTATCTTTTCCCGGTTGAATGAAGCTTTGTTGATGAAATATATGCCGACGGTTGCGATTAGTAAAAGTACCGATATTATAAGTATGTTCTCCATACTTGAAAGTGATATGACCTGAACTTCGCCGAGTACATAAAGCAAAAGGAAAGGTAACAGTGATGCTGCCCCTAACTGGTAGGCACCCTGTACGCTTGATGCCCTCGAAGAAGCAAGTGTACCGAAACTTATACCATAGAGCATGGCCAGCGGCATTCCTATGAATATCAGGATAAAAGATCCAGTATTTGGAAAATAATAATATCCTATCGTCTTGAACGTCGTAATATCAATCAATGAATAAAATATGAGTATTCCAGCCCACAAACCTATGATGACAGGGATAAACGATGCAATGTATTTACCAATGAGTATCTCGCCATCCGATGTTGGAGTGGCCAGGAGCGGTTCCAGACTCTTTTCCACCTTTTCTCCAACAAGGTTGTATGATGTCAGATAAAGTGGGACCAGGGCAGATATGATCATGAAAAAGAAGGCAAATGAGCTGAGTAATCCAACAACGGTTGAAGGCGGAGCTGACTTCGCTATAATAACATGATATAAAATAAGCGGAAGAGCAACTGCAAATACAGTGGGCAAAAGGAATGTGAATGCAAGAAGAGATCTTCTCTTCCTATATATTTTGAGGTCTTTTTTTGCAATGGTCCATGATTTTTGCAATCTCAATTTATTTTTCCCCCACCAGCTTGAAATACGCATCTTCTAGCGATATTTTTACCTCGTTCACAGAACGAATTTTCCCGCCAGCGGCGGCTATTGCATTGACAACAACCGGTGTATCTTTATCAATATCTGCAAGATCAATCAGGAGTGTATCAGACTCCTGAGAAACATTACCAATGTTCAGTGCTTTAACTGCCTGTAATATCGAATCATTAATTGCGGACAGCTTGACAGATATTCTACTTCCAGAGAAAAACTTCTGAAGATTGGCAGGTGTGTCCACAGTGATCATGCGTGTTTTTAAAACACCAATCTTGGTGCAGATCCTCTGTGCTTCGTCCAGGTTGTGTGTGTTAAGCATTATAGTCCTGTTTTCCTTCTTCAGTTTAATTATGAAATCACGTATTGTTCTTGATGCCTCCGGATCAAGGTTTGCAGTCGGTTCATCCATAATAAGTATCTCGGGATCATGAATGAGTGCCCTTGCAACAGCAACCTTCTGCCTCATTCCCTTTGAATATGTTCCGACAGGTTGATTTCTCTTTTCCCAAAGATCCAGCATTTTGAGATATTTTTCAATATTATCATTTACGAGCTGGTCAGGTGCTTCGTACATCTTACCATAAAATTGAAGGTTCTCAACTGCGCTTAGAGTATCGTAAAGACCAACATTGTCGGGCACAAGACCGATTATTTTTCTTGCCTTCATTGAGCCTTCTATACTGGAGATATCATACCCGCCTATCGACGCTGATCCTTCTGTTGGCGGTATCAGGCAACATAACATCCTAACCGTCGTTGTCTTACCGGCGCCATTTGGGCCAAGCAATCCAAAGACTTCTCCTTTACCAACATAGAATGTCAGGTTGTCTACTGCCAGAACTGTGTGAAACTTTTTTGTAAGATGCTGAACGTCAATTGCGAAGCTCATTTTTCCTGACCACCAGATAACAATAGGACAGATAAACTCATACAAATGATATGAATTGCTCGAACTGTTATCGTAAGGTTTTGCCGTGCGATATAATGATTGGAGAATATCTGTTTTCAGCGCCCACTCCATGCTGTGTGGTTAGTTTGGTATGGGGGGAAAACTAAGTGTTTGATTTAAATTCAATACCAGAATCAGTAAGTTCCCTGATAATGTATCCGAAGTTTTCACTGCTTTCAGATATTAATTCGGGAGGGAACGTGCCAACACCCTCTATTCTTCCATCGATTATGAGCTTCGAAACTGAAACCGCAGGTAGACCGGTAAGCAGGCTCATTGCAGTGTGGTCTCGATCGCCCATTGCTGTGAGCGTTGAGAATTTGGAGCCGTCTGCGGATCTCACTGTCAATATGCATAGGTCTCCTCCAGGTCTTCTGAATCTGGAGAAGATGTGCTCTGATAATTTCCTTGCAGTCGTTCCTTCTATTTCATCATCTGAAAAATAACCAAGGTCACGCAATACTTTCATCTTGCCCAGGTGTCCTTTAATCCGTATTGTCTTTTCCGATAGGTTTCTAATTTTGAGAGTTGACAGCAGAGTTCTCAACCCATCAGAAATGAAATATTCAAATTCTCCAAAACCCGGCAGAATTAATGATCCAATTTCATCAAGAGGCTCCAGTTCCTTTATTTTGTAGTTTGACAGGATTTTAGCCTTTCTTGTGTATTCATCTATCAGACCTTCGACACTCCATGTGACAGAGTGAAGGAAGGGTTCTTTTGCTTCTTCGGGTAATCCACCAACTATAATTTCAATATCCTGAGATCG
>JAKARU010000286.1 GCA_021819225.1 Thermoplasmata archaeon | reverse complement strand
AGGCAAGTTTCCTTTATGATTTTTTAAGATTCTCTGGATCGTGAATCTGCAATCCATCCGATGGGGTCATTAATGCTTTGATTCCCATGTCAATGCCAACAGACCTGCATGCTTCAACCTTAGCAGATTCAGGCATCCCCATTTCTGTCCAAGTAAGTATGGAAACGTAATATTTTTCAGATTGTGTTTTTGATATGGTAAGACTTCTCGTCTCCCCCTCAATATTCCTGTGCACGAAGAGACGCAATGGAGTTTTGAATTTTGGGATTATAAGATGATTGCCGTTGATGGTGAAGTGTTGTGGAACTGAAAACGATCCCCCACTTCTTTTTTTGCTGAAGATCGGATATTTTCCAATCTTCCTGAAGAATATGTGAAATGCTGTATCGAGATTTTGAAGAACTGGCTGAAGACTTTGGGTTTTGACCTCCCTCAGCCATTCATCCTGCTCCTTCAATGAGGTGAGAAGGGATTGCATCTTCTTGTAAGCTAACCCCTTTCCTGTATCCACATACTGCCTGTTCCGAAGATCAAGGAAATGGTTCCATACAAACCTGCGTGATCCGAAGTGCTTTTTTAGTAGAGTATTCTGATCCTCATCAGGATACATTCGGAGCTTACAGTTTTAGAATATGTTGTTTAAGAAATTGCATGCTATTACTCATGTCATTACTTTTCGGCCACCTTCATCCCCTATCTTGAAAAGGGGAATTCCCACTCGCAGATGTTAAAATTTTAGGTTGAACATTTCCCCAACTCCTGCCTTATCGTGTACGGGTGCTGCTTGCATCAAGTAAATTAGATTTCTTTATAAATGAACACATTTTTAGAAATGCGCGCCAACAGAGCTTGCCTTTTAGGGATAATTGATTCAACTAAACAAATTCCCATACTTCCTTTGTGTAAGGAAATTTGTACTTAACCACCAGCTCTTCTCTTTCCTTTCTGGCCATATCGAAAAGTATAGAACAGTATTCGTAGGCATTGGCAGTTGGTAGAAAAACTGTAACTTCCAGCCTCCCATCTTTGAGTTTTATGAAATAGCGGTTTCTTATAATATGCTGTTTATTGGCTTCTTCCCTTATTAGAGAAATGTCAGGAATATCAAACTGGAGTTCGTATATGAAATTCTTTGGATCTATGGGGCTGAACCCCTCTATTTCCTTATTGGAATACAGCACTGCCCTGAAATTACCGTTTTCTGACTGATTGTTCTTGGCTTCCGCCACCATCTGACTTTCATTGCCCAACATCCTGATATTACGTTCATTTTGATCTGCTGGCATCTCAAAGGTTACAACTGAAACAGGGTATTCCAGATTGATTGACTCAATATCATTTATTATCCCGGAACTTGGACCCATCCAGTCAATTCTGGAATTCTCCCTGTAAAATGTGTATTCAGCCAGCAGATGAGATACCCTGCCAATCTGGCTGCTGTGAAATCGTGAATATATGTTCAGGAAGCCGTCCTTAATGTCTGATCTGTTGATCATAAATGAAGGAATATCCATAAGTTTCCCTACTATCGCCAGTTCCTGGGCATTGTTTATCCTGGTGTCTACAACAAAGGAATCTTCTCTTTCAGACGGTTTGAAATTGTTAATCATAAGTTCCAGATCATTATTGCCTTTCTGCTTCGGGAAATATGTACTCATCCATGATTGACCATCCTTTCCATATACATATACCGGAAGTTTTTCCTTAATGTAACGTGTTGCTTCAAAGAACTCGGTATCCTGTCTTACTCTAAGATTCAGATTCATGTCAAGCTTCCTGTCGATTTCCCTGATGAGCACTGTATTGCATAAATTGTGCTAATTTAACTCTTTTCCCTGTAGAAAAATTTCTTTTTAATTTATATTTTCTTCTAAAAGTGTTAAAATAAGAGTCGGATGTTTATATAAACATAGTGAAATATTAATGAAGCAGTTGAATTAAACCTGAATTAATTACTGGCACGTAACAGGTAATATTTCTCATACGGTATTTTTCTTAACAGGTTAGAATGGAGATATAAATATTCCAAGTTGTTGTATACGAACATGGTAGAACATGATTCTAAATCTGAAAACATAGCTGGTAGACTTGAAAGACTACCGTTCAGCAGATTTCATGTGAAATTTGCTCTTATGTTGACCAGCGGTGAATGGGCTGAAAGTCTTATGCTATTGGGCAATGGTGCCATACTTACACTCGTGGCAACCAGTTTTGCATTGACCGGAAACCTTTCCACATATGCATTGCCCGCATTCTTCTTTATCTGGGAATTTATTGGTTCAATCTTTTTTGGAAGACTGGCTGATACAAGAGGAAGAAAAACAGTTTTCCTGTATAATCAGTTGATTTTTGGTCTTGGAATGATTATTGCCGGTTTCATGATGGACTGGCAACTTGTGGCCATTTTTGTGCTTGTTGGAGGAATTGGTGTAGGTGGTGAGTTTCCCTTAGTTGACAGTTACGGCACAGAAGTTTTCACTGGAAAGAACAGGGGAGCCTGGCTTGCACTTATTTACACAATAGCAGTT
>JAKARU010000016.1 GCA_021819225.1 Thermoplasmata archaeon | reverse complement strand
CGATGTCTCGATCTGAACCCTTGACAGCCCTTCTGAGGCAACCTGTGCACTCATCTTGTCTATCGGCTTTGAGCCGGGCATTCCGAGTGCCATGACTATGTCACAGTTATTCTTCACAATAAGTATCTTGCAGGCGACGGGAAGATCCTTTATCCCAGGAACAGTATACCTGATGATTTCAAAATTCGTTCCAGTCTGCTCAAGCTGATCTATCGCAGATCGCGCCATGTCATAACGGGCGAAGGTTGTGTCAGCAATTCCAATCCTCTTCAAAATTTCTCACCTATAATTTGCAATAACTTTTCCCTGATCTGAGTGGAGCTCTGGTATGTGGATCCCTTGTTTCTGTCTATTCGCCTGACTTCCACACTGATACCCCTTGCCCTGCAATTGTTTATAATTTCATCGTCATTGAATTTTTGATCATATCCAAGTGTTATGATATCAGGTCTTATCTCCTCGACTGTTTTGTATATGTCTCCCTCGTGACCCAGAAGCGCGTGATCTACAACACGAAGTTCACTCACTATACTAAGCCTTGTGTTTTCGTCAAAGATTGTTGTTTTACCTCTTTTATTAGCAGTCGAATCTCTTGCGACTACCACATACAGTTCGTCGCCAAGTTTTTTTGACTCCTTAAGGAAAAAAAGATGACCAGGATGCAGTATGTCAAAGACCCCCGTTGCCATGACCCGTTTCATTTGACCACGATTCTATTATCGTTTTGCCGTCTATAAAAGTTAGTTTGTTTTTCGTTGCATAATCGAGCGCTTCATCCCTTGTCATCGCCCTTCCAGAATCAGACAGCATCTCCACCATTGTAACAGAAGGAATCAGGCCAGCTTTCTCAACCAGGTATGTGCCCAGCTCAGTATGCCCCCTCCTTTTGCTAAAATAACCATCCCTGGCTATAAGTAGAAAAACATGACCGGGAGATCTGAAACGATCAGCAAAAATTGATGACGCGGTTCCATTAAATCTGCCAAGATCCGAGAGAAAAGAGGCAAATTCACGGATTGTAGACGACCTGTCAATATCAGTTATGCCTGTAAAACTGTTCCTTGTGTTTATGGTTAGGGAAAATGCACTGCTACTATCATATTTCAGGTCATCGTTCCTGAATAATCCTTTCATAATTCCCGTCTGTGGAAGTATCGCTTCAAGATATGGCAGCCCTATTCTGGCAGCATCTTTCTCACGCAGGGAAAGGCATATTAATCCTCCTCCCTCCCTCCGCATTTTCCGAATTATATCTGGTGTCATGAACTGCGAAGGCAGCATCATGTCGGTCTCCCCCTCTCTTTTTTCATCATCAAATACAAGGAAAGGTTTTCCCTTTTGAATTTCACCAATGAATGATTCTATCATATTCCATAAATTATGATACCGGCTATAAGTATTTTGGTAATTACTAATTAATTGGTTAATAAATTAATATTTGCCTCATATATACGGAAAGGTATGAACCTCCGATCCTACTCCCGTGATGATCTGACGGATCTGGTAAATCTCGAGAAGCAGGCATTTGGCGAGGCTGCATACAGCAAGAGGATGTTAAAGGTTATGTTTGAGTCTCCGAGAAGCATCTGCTTCATCGCGGAAGGCGAGAACAGAATACTCGGATATATTTGCGCTTTACCATTAACCAGGGAAGAGGCTGACATAGAAAGCATTGCAGTTGATCCCAGATCGCAGAGATCCGGTCTCGGCACATTACTGTTTGATAAAATGGAGACTGAATTGATTTCAAGGGGCTTCAGGGAAATTGTCCTGGAAGTGAGGGAAAATAATACGCAGGCGCTGAACTTTTACAGAAAAAGAGGTTTTAAGGTAACAGAATACCTGTCTGCGTATTACAAAATACCCGTGGCTGGTACGAGAAATGCTTACAGAATGAGAAAATTTCTTGATTCATGAACCTGTTTTGGTGAAAACAAGCCCATAGTGATATTCTCCACCGTAGATCTTGGAATTCAACTTGAATCCATGCTTTTCAAACATAGAGATACATTTTTCATCAGATATTCTTATTTCTTGAGGTGGGCCAATTTCAGTTGGTTCAGCTCTCCAGTCAATATTGACCACCCTTCCGTCCGTCTTCAGAATTCTAGATACTTTTATCAGAAAGCCGTCCTTGTCCTTCAGGTCATGAAAAGAATTTGCGATAAAAACGAGGTCAAAGGACCTTTCAGGAAAGTACATCCTTTCAACGTCCGCTGCCCTGGCCCGCACGGAATACTGGACCTTTAAATCCAGGGTCTTGATCCTTTCATTTAATACCGCAATTGCTTTTGGATCCGAGTCAACAGCATCGATCGATCCTTTGCCGGCGATCGCCTTCGCCAGTTCAATTGTAAAGAAGCCAGGCCCGCAGGCACTGTCAAGAACGTAACCTGAAAGTGGCCCAAGTTCATTCACTATCCTGACGGGATCCTGCCACTTGTATCTATCCTCTGAAAGAAGATGGGAAGAGGAATCATGTTCGTTCATTAATACAATAGGGTCAGGTAGAATAAAAAGTAATCGGAACCGGACAGGCTTCAGTCGGGCCAGATGTCCTAACAGGTTCCCCCTGCTTAAGCTCCACTCCGCACCCCTCCAGCACCCACAGTCCTGGATACCGTTGCTCCCTTCCGGTCCTGGCGGGTTTTCCAGATTGACTGCAACCATTTTCTCCTTTGAGATAAAGGCTGCAGACCCTGAGTCCAGAGGAACAGAGTGTCACAGCCTCCACAGGGCCTGATAGAAGTCTGGTTGACCTTCCAAAGCCGTCGCCCCCGCATATCGACTTCGGGTAACAGAAGGTGCCTAACCCCCCGGCCTAGTCCGGCCTGACGTCATTGAAAACAGAATTAATAATCTTGTCTATCCATTTAACCATTGAATTTTAGATCTGAGTCAAAATGAAATGACCTAAATCAGCAGGATACAATTGGATAAGATGATTTATTCGAAGGCATTCCAGATTGATACAGGTGTAGATTGAACAACGTAAAGACCATAACAGCGGTATCCACGATTCGGGGGTTTGGATATTCATCCGTGTGGATCTACAGTTCTCTTTATTTTCACTCAATCCTGAAAATCCCCTATCTTGAGGATGGATTAATTTTTACTATCGGGGGAATCTTTTCTGCCTTTGTTTCGCTTTATGGTGGATCTCTTGGAGACAGGATAGGCCATAAAACAACTATAGTGATATCACTTCTTGTTCAAAGCTTGACATTTGCAGTTATAACGTTTTTTACAGGCTTGGCACTCTCTCCGGTATATTATCCCATTGCATTTATCGTAATTATGTCAGCAAATGCATTGCAGGCACCCTCAATCAATGCACTGGTATCGCTTTCAAGTTCCGTCAACTTAAAAGGTTTCTCAATCCTGAGGGTTGGAAACAACATCGGTTGGGGATTTGGCCCAGCAATTGGCGGGTTTGTAATATCGGCGGTCGGCTACAGATATCTCTTCCTCTTTGCTTTAATTTGCCTGATCACGTCCCTTTTGATTTCTCTCGGAATCAGCAGGAATTATGGATCAAAGGTCGGAGCGGGTCTCTCGTATTCAAGGAACAAGGCTGTGTTAATCCTATCATTTGTTGTATTTCTGGTAATGATGGTTCAGGCACAAGAAACAGTAACTCTGACAAATTACGCTGTTTCAATAAGGAACATTGCGGTATCGGATTTGGGTTTCATATATCTTACTAATGGCCTGTTCGTCATACTCCTGCAGGCGCCAATCTATGTCCTGACGAGAAGGATAGGTGTATTTAGATCATACTGGATTGGAACCTTCCTTTACGTCTTCGGTTTCCTCTCATACGGATTCGATACCTCCTTCCTAGGTCTTATCATATCAACCATGGTACTAACGATCGGTGAAGACTTTTCATTTCCCGTCGGGTACTCAATTATATCAGATATATCAAAACCGGAGAACATAGGACGGAACATGGGTCTTTACAATGCATTTATGACTTTTGGAAGAGCTCTTGGCCCTTCAATTGGCGGTCTCTCCTTTTCAATTACTAGAAATCCATTATTGTTATGGCTCTATACGACACTTTCAGGTTTCGTAGGCCTGATAATATTTATCTTTGCCTTTAAAGGCAGGAAATCGTCAATTGGCAAATCTATTTAGGGACGATAAGATAATATATTAAGAAAACTTCACTAAATTGAAAAATACTTACAGTGATAAAGATGAAGCGACAGGTAATGATCTTGGTTACAGTAATAGTTGCAATTGTTCTGATTGGTTCTTTTCTTGCTTATACGGAGGTGAGCAAGAAAACAGTTTCACCCTCCAGTACAGGAAAGATAACAGTTAAAGACTCCCTTGGAAGGACAGTAACTTTCAATCATACACTTACGAGAATTATATCAATAGATCCATCAGCCACTGCTACATTATATGCACTGGGAGCCTACAAGGACCTTGTCGGGGGGAACGAATTTGACTGTTATCCACCCAATGAATCGTTGCCAAATGTAGGAAATGCCTGTGGCATAGATCTAGAAGAGATATTGAATCTCACCCCACAGGTAGTCCTTCTGTATGGTTCCACAATGCCTTCCTATGGTTATGAACTCCTTAACTACAGTATACCTGTACTTGTGGACAATCCAGAAAACATACAGGAGATTGAGAATGAGACAACCATGTTCGGAATCCTTACTGGAACAGAATTAAATGCTTCACTGATCAATAACTGGATCAATGTTTCCCTAAATACAATCTCCAATGACATGTCGAATGTAAATTCATCTTCAGAATTTACCGCATTCTATTACCTGTCAGAGGGGGACTGGACGGCCGGAAATGGTACATTCATTTCACAGATAATGCAGTATGCCCACCTTAAAAACATAGCCAATGCGACAGGATATTATCAGATGTCACCTGAACTTATAGCAGCAGACAATCCACAGGTTATCATTCTTGATCAGTATGTTCCATTTGGGGCAGTAAACTCACCGCCATTCAATGAAACATCAGCTTATTACAACAACAGGATCGTTTCCGTAGTAAACGACAGTTTCTTCGAGGAACCTGATTTCAGGATTGTATATGGGGCTGCCTGGCTAGCAAATCAGGTTTATCCCAATTTCGTATCACTTCCGCAGTTTCCAATTAAACTTGAATACTCACCTACTATGGGTCTCTGATGAATCTGGCCTGGATTAAGGAATACAGGAAAGATATTCCAAGGAGAAAATTCATTATTTTTTCTTTATCTATTTTGATCCTCATTTTGATTTCACTTTTCTCTGCATTTATAGGGGCAGTTTATATCCCTCCACTTACTGTAATGAGGGTTGTGTTAGCCCAGATACCATTTGCAGGTCATATTTTTGCAGGTAGTACTACAAATATCCAGAGGGAAATTATAATTGATTTAAGAGGACCGCACATAGTTGGCGCAATCATTATTGGAGCAGTTCTTGGGGTAGGCGGTGCAACCATACAGAGTGTTTTCAAGAATCCTATCACTGAACCCTATATGATTGGCATATCCAGCGGAGCAGCACTAGGTGCTGTTCTTGCAATTGCATTGGGAGTGACAATATTCGGCTTCTACACGCTTCAGACGCTAGCATTTGTTTTTTCTGTTGCAATCGTTCTGGCAATCTATGTTTTCTCGCTCAGAAGCCGAAGGGTACCCGTTCTTTATCTTCTGCTTACGGGAATTGCAGTTAGTGTTTTCATATCCTCTATCGTGGCGTTCCTTCTTTATACGAGTCCAAGCCTTGAAGGTGCTAGTGAGGTCTTTTTCTGGTTGATGGGATCTGTTGAAAACATAACTTGGAAATCCCTGATACCAGTTGCAATTCTAAGTATCGTCAGCATGATAATAATAGGGATGTATGCAAGGGAACTTGACACAATCCAGCTCGGTGAGGAATATGCTAAAAGTGTAGGTGTAAATGTTGAAGGACTTAAACTGATTGCTCTTGTACTTGTGACATTAAGTGTATCAGCGGCGGTATCTATTTCAGGTTTGATAGGCTTCGTGGGACTAATTACACCCCATATTTCCCGGCTGATATATGGTGGTAGCAACCGCAAAGTTATACCAGCGTCTGCCATATTTGGTGCCATTTTTCTTGTTGTAGCGTATGACATTGCTAGGCTGATAATATTACCTCGTGTTGTCCCCATTGGGATCGTGACTGGTATTATAGGAGTTCCATTTTTCATATACTTGTTAAGAAGGCTGGCAGGTGGTTATTATTCAGATTGAAGTTAGTTCTCTTAGATATCGTAACGGATCATTTTCACTCGGTCCAGTATCATTCAAAGCGGACAGAGGAGAGGTATTCGGTATTGGAGGGCCAAATGGATCAGGCAAGTCCACTCTGATAAGGCTTATCCTTGGTCTGCTTAAGCCTGCGAATGGATCAGTCATAATTGACGGTAAAAATATAGGTACCATTACGCAGAGAGAGATTTCAAGAAGGATATCCTATCTTCCACAATCATTGTTTTCCCCGTTGAATCTTTCGGTACAGGATGTGTTACTGGCATCCGAATACAGTATGGTTGACAGAAATGAATCTCTATCGGATCTGATAGAATACTTCGGCCTTAATTCCTTAAAGCACAGGGATTTTAACACATTAAGCGGGGGAGAAAAGAGGATAGTAATGTTTGCGGGAGCCGTGCACCAGGGGTCAGATATAATTGTGATGGACGAGCCTGACACTTTTCTTGACATAGACAAGGAAATCTTCCTCTTTAACGAAATCAAGAAACTCTCATCTTCTGGGAAACTCATAATTACTATATTTCATGACCTGAATAAGCTTAGAGATACATGCGATCGAGTTCTTCTGCTTAAGTCAGGAAAACAGATAGCATATGGTAAATCGAATGAAGTTTTAATTCCTGATGTTCTGGAAACCATTTATTCAGCAAAATTTTTGCTTGATGAGGGCAAGACAGGAACTAGAATAATTGCAACCAGGCAGTGATTAAAGATACATTACGCTCTCTTCCAGAAGATCTGTTTTTGTCGCATTCATTCTCACCCTGATAAATGAACAGTTTGTGAATCTTATCCCGTGCGGATCACCTATGTATAATCTATAGAACATCCTGATAAAGCCTCCATGAGATACTGCAAGTACGTTTCTTCCCCTAAATTCACTACAAATTAAATTCCGTGCCATCTCGACTCTATTTTTCAGTTCTTCTACGCTTTCAGCACCTGGTAGTTGGTCTATTGTATTGTCCAGTATATTGGTAAATTTTAGACCGAAGACTTCCATAACACCTGCAGATGTCATACCCTCCCCAGCTCCCAGGTTCCTATCCCTTATTATATCAAAACAGATCATTCTTTGAATACCAATTATTCTGGATATGATTTCAGCAGTTTTTATTGATCGGCCCATTCCACTGTGTAGAATTACGTCTATATTTTTTGGAAGAATTGATGTTGCAACTTTGACTAACTCAAGTTTTCCAGATTCGGTTAGATCTGAATCAGTGGAACCCTGCCATTCGCCTTTTGCATTCGCGACCGTTTCTCCATGCCTTAACAGGGTTAACTCCATGTCGTCTGTACCCATATTAAAAAGGAAATAGCATTGCGATTTATAGAGAGTATGTTTTCAATCGCTATGGATTACTAATCCCAGACTCAGCCTAATTATCCGTTTAAAATATTAAGCAAACGCCTGCCATATCTTTCTAGACTGAAGTGTGAATATGATGCCTGTATGTTTGATTTATATAAAACATCCCTTCCGTTTATTCCATTCCCTCTGATATTCTTCATTACTAAATTTTCTGATGTCTCGGTACGGCTGTAATGAAATTCATGTCCATATGCAACCTCGCCCTTTCTGAAAAGGAGTGATTTGTCAATGCCAACAAGCTTGGTATATGAAATGGAAGGTATTTTTCCCATCCTTGAAGAACCTGAAAATATGCCTGCCATCCTGTATTTTCCATTATCTGTTATAAGCGAGTCCAATGTTACCATCATCCCGCCGCATTCAGCAATTATAGGAGTTCCAGCAAGAAACTCAGTTTTCAGATCCCTGATAAATCTGCTCTTTGAGATATCTTCTGCATAAAGTTCTGGATACCCCCCTCCAATGTAGATAAGTGATGAATTATCACAGCTTTCACCAGAAAGTGGGGAGAAAAATTCGACATCGCCTATCCTATTCAAGAAAGCAAGAGAATCTGCGTAATAAAAGCTGAATGCCTCATCCATGGCTACTTTTATCTTCTTTCTTGTTGTAGGTATGGTTTTCCTCTCCTGTTTAATATCTGAATTTATGTTCCCAAATGACTGGATCAAGTCATCTGGAATATATGAGGATAAAATTTTTGCTTTTTCCGGGAGGTCTGGAATCTCGTCTGGTAGATGCAGGCCAAGGTGCCTCTCCTCAATTTTCAATTTATCATTATGTGGTATCGAAGCAAGTATTTTGACACCATTTTTTATGAAGTTTCTTGAAACCATTGCTAAATGTTTTTCCGAGTAAAAATTGTTAATAATAACACCAGCACAACGTTTGCCTAAAAAACCTTTTGACATAGCGTACGCAGATTCAGCCATCTTCTCAACATCAATGACAAGTATGTATGGAATACCAAGTGCATTGAAATACCAGTGAGAGCTCAAATCGATTTCCATTCCAGAATCGAATAGACCCATTACACCTTCAACAACGATTACTTGAGTATTTTCTGGTATTAAAGAAATAAAATTGCGCCATTTTTTTCCCTGAATCCAGCGGTCTAGATTCGGAGTTCTATTTCCCGATATGTTTGTATGGAACATACCATCTATGTAATCAGGCCCAATTTTAACACCTACAGAGTTTTTATATTTGTTGAGTAAGCCCATTGTGACAAGTGTTTTTCCAGATCCAGTAAAGGCTGATGTTATTCCTATCGCTTTCAAGTTATCAAACTATCATCTTACAGTATATCTAACTTATTAACGAAACTCTAATCAGTTAACCAATTGAAATTCCCACAATGCATTCGAAGGGTTATATTTTATTTTTAATGGGGAAAAAATTGCCCAAAATTCTATTTACAATGTTTACAGGAATTCTGGCTTTAGAAGATAATTGCTAGAATTTCCTGAAGAACGAATATCTCTAAAATCCAGACCTAAATAAGAGGTTATATTTCATTATCAAAATATAGAAACGATATAATCCCCTGAAGAGAGTTAAAACTCTAAAACTAGGATCAAATGTTATCACTTTTGGTATGAGACTACATTCCAAAATTTCCTGCCATCTACTAACTTTGGGTGAGAAGGTTAATTTTTTAAAAAAGTGGACGATGCAAATTGAATTTTACTTTTAGAAATGAGAGATTTTCCTCGATGAATACGAGCATTCTAAATTTATGAACTGTATCCAGCCGTAAATTAGAAAAAAGAATTTATATAATAATAAGTTGACGCCAACAATGAAAATTAACAAAAGATTGCTTTTAACAATATGTATAAGTGCTCTTTTCTTTTCTTCTATGTCTGCCTGGATAATACCAGGTAGTACCGCAACAAACGCTCCAACGCAGTATATGACCTCTTCAGTTGAAACTGGATATAATGTATACATGCACGAAAACGGATTGCCAATGTCTTCCGTATGGAGTGTCACAGTATCTGGTATAACATACACATCCTCATCAGACCTGATAACTTTCTCGCTGCAATATGGGGAATACAATTTTACTGCAGCAACTCGGGTCAGCGGATTTTCATGGGATAGTGCTTATAACAATACATTTTTTGTAAATACTTCTGGAACAAATGTAAGTGTTTATTTCACACAGAACCAGTATATAGGAAATTTAAGCGTTCAATCTACACCCGAAGGAATCGCGTTTGATTCTTTCAACAATTATGTGTACGTCAGCAACGATAATAGTAATTCTGTTTCAGTCATAAGTCCTTCTAACAGAGTGGTTCAAACTATCCCAGATATGTCAGGTCCTCTTGGTGTCACATTTGATCCTTTCAATCATTATGTTTATGTCATTGAAGCTGGAACCAAATCAGTCTCTGTTCTCAACCAGTCTAATGTCGTGATTATGAACATATCTGATCAAAGGTATCCCTGTGCACTTGCTTTCGATCCCTATAACGATTACGTCTATGTGATTAATCAAGTCAATAATACAGTCTCTGTTATCAACCAGTCTAACGTCATGATTATGAACATATCTGTGCAAATTGCTCCGCTTGCAATTGCATTCGATCCTTATAATGATTATATTTATGTAGCTAACGCCGGAAGTAATTCAGTCTCTGTGATCAACCAGTCTAATGTTGTTGTAAAGAACATATCTGTTAAATACGAACCACACGGACTTGCATTCGATCCTTATAATGATTATATTTATGTAGCTAACGCCGGAAGTAATTCAGTCTCTGTGATCAACCAGTCAAATGTTGTTGTAAAGAACATCTCCGTTGAATACTGTCCTGTAGCAATTGGGTTTGATTCCTACAATGATTACATATATGTTGATAGTTACCTTAATAATTCAGTCTCTGTGATCAACCAGTCTAATGTTGTTGTCATGAACATACCCGTTCAATCTAATCCATACGCGATTGCATTCGATCCCTACAATGATTACATATACGTTGCTAATAGCGGTTCTGGAACAGTTTCCATTCTAAGCTCGACGACTGGTATAGCTTTCTATAACGTCCTTTTCAAAGAAAGTAATCTCCCTTCGAAAACAGAATGGAATCTGTCAATAGGTGGAAGGAACTTCTCATCGAATTCCAATGAGATATGTATCCCTCTTACAGAATCTGAATACACTTTCCATGCTTCAGCTTCTAATGATTCTTACTTCCCAGTAGCAGGAAAAATAAGCGTTTCAAACAATCAAATTGTTAATCTACAATTCCAACAAAACATGTACGAAGTCAATTTCACTGAGTCAGGCCTACCCTCAGCGACCACATGGTACCTAAACCTCTCCAATGGACAATCCTTCCACAGTACAACAAATACAATATCCTTCTTGGAACCGAATGGGACCTATCATTACACGGTATCATCCATGAAAGGAAGAACATATTCGTTAACACCATCAAGCGGTAATTTCACAATTTCAGGCGCAAACCAGTCCACGTCAATAACATTTACAGAGGTAACATTCCAAGTCACATTCAATGAAACCGGACTTCCATCAGGAACATCATGGTATGTCAACATATCGGAAATGGCATCCTCAGGTCCAATCAACACAGCATCATATACCGTTTACTTAACTAATGGCACATATAACTACATGATTGCAACACCAGACAAGAGCTATGAACCGTCTTCAGCATCATCTTCAGTAGAAGTCAATGGAGCATCTCAGAATGTAAGCATCACATTCTCAGAGCTGATGTATCAGGTAACATTCAATGAATCCGGTCTCCCCTCAGGCACCACATGGTACCTCAACCTTTCCAGTGGACAATCCTTCCACAGCACAATGAATACAATATCCTTCTTGGAACCGAATGGGACCTATCATTACACAGTATCATCCATGAAAGGAAGAACATATTCGTCAACACCATCAATCGGTAAATTCACAATCTCAGGTTCTGCGTATTCATCATCCGTGGCATTCTCAGAAGTAAAGTACCAGATCACATTCACAGAATCCGGTCTCCCCTCCGGTACAACATGGTATATTGCAGTGGACAATTCCTCTCTATACGAAGCATCCCAGTCAAACAACCTAATTGATCTACCAAACGGAACATACTACATAACTGCAATGTCAAGAGGTTATTCATCCAGCTTCACCGGAAACAGTACACATATCATAATCACTGTGAATGGATCCTCCATAACAGTCAATCTTACATTCACTAAGATATCATCTGTTGTGACATCAAAACCTAGTTCCTCAAATGATCTATTCATTGCAATAGGTACAGCAGCAGGTATCATTGCAGGTATTGCAGCTGGTTTCTTCGTATTCAGGAAAAAGAATTAAGCCGGCTTATAATGTAATAAGATGGTTTTAATTAGTTTATTTTAACTAACCATGAATTTATTCAACAATCTTAATTAGAATTCATAAACATTGATTCATAAGTTGCTTCCCGATCAACAAGATGACCTCTTGCCTCTGTTGATTTGGAAAGCAACAACTTTAGTCTTTATCTTATATATGTCGGCATGAATTTTTCGTCCTGAATTACAATTACACACCTGGACTTCTACTAAATAACTCTTCTAAGACTTACCATTTGAACAATATTATAAAGGTTGTAAACCGATATTTAACATTCCGTGATTCATCCCAATTTCAACGTAAATGACTCACTTATTCTCCATTTTATTAATCATCGTCTAAACGTGAATTTTTTTATTTTAAATTGCGTATCTCATTAATTAATCTCTATAAAATCCCTAAAATTATAACAAAAAAAAAAAACAAATCCA
>JAKARU010000015.1 GCA_021819225.1 Thermoplasmata archaeon | reverse complement strand
GATCAACGCATGATCAAGCAGGTCACTCATGCTTTAACATGCGAGTTCCATGAATAAATGTTATGGCGTTTCCTTGAGGGTTATTAGAAAAACTCTTATATTAATTTCAGTTCATACTTAAATAATTAGGTGGATTTTATTGACTTATAATCAAACTAAATTATACAGGAAATGGGGGTACGATATCCTAATAAATAACTTTGAACAAGAGTTTCGTCTCTTTTTAGCTAACGAAGTCTTCCTTTTGAATTTCGGCAAATCTTGGAAAGAACATGTGCCTAAGTCTATGTTTGGACCTGAAGATTTGGATCGGATTTCCGAACTAAGGGATGACGTTAGTATAGAAGAATATTTTGACGAACTTACGCTTATTCACTTAAAGAACATAGTATTAAATGGGAGTTTTTTTTCCTACTCTAAAGAGTTTATTGGACAAAATATAGAAAAAGAAAAATTTGATTTAATTATGAACGATCTTAATATTTTAAGAAGAAAAATAGCTCATGCAAAACTTTCTTTCACTTATGAAAATTTACAAAGTTTGATTGAAAAAATATTAATAGTTTCTCAGGGACCAGCCTCAAAAGAAATAGTAACGTATATAGAGTTAGAGAAATACAAATCCGCCGGAGATATACCACAAACTTTCTATGAAGAATATAGCGTCCCAAATAACCTACCCTTTGAGGACTTCGATATAGATGGGGGATTTGTCGGGAGAGAAAAGGAAATTAGAGATATTAAAAAGCTCATCTATTCAAACGAAGATAGAATATTGACAATAATAGGTGCTGGTGGAGTGGGAAAAACTGCAATTGCTCTAAAACTTGCACACGAGACTATTTTAGCTGCAGATAATCCGTTCACCGCAATTATGTGGTTTAGTGCAAAAGAAAGTAAGCTTACTGATTCCGGAATTTTACCATTGGAAACTGGAATTAGAAGTGAGATGCAATTCGCTAAAGAGATCTCTCGTATCATAGACGCAAAGCAGGAGGAAGCCTTAGATACTGCCAAAGTAGATTTTAATGCGTATAGAAACTTCATTTACAACGCATTTAAAAAAAATAGAGTCCTTCTGGTAGTTGATAATTTAGAGACAGTCTATAAAAATCAAGCTATAATAGAATTTATTAAAAACATTCCAAGACCAAGTCAAGTTCTTGTGACAAGTAGAAAAGGACTCGGAGAGATAGAGCGTCGCTACCAGTTGAATAATATGAATGATAAAGACGCAATAAAACTTTTCAAGACAATATCAAAAGAGAAAAATAGACTTGATCTGGTATCTATGAATGAAGACGCTATAAGGCAGTTATGTAGGAAAGTTAAGAACTATCCTTTGCTTATAAAGTGGTCTATAGGGCAGGTGTGCATGGGAAAAGATATTGATAAGGCATTTTCTGTAATTCTTGAAGGTTCAAGTGACATTGCAAGTTTTGTCTTTAACGATGTCTTTTTGCTGTTATCCAGCACTTCAAAAGTTGTTTTGTACAGTATGATTGTATACGAAAATAAACCTATGAAAATGGCTATTCTTGCAAATATATCTAAGCTAGATGATGATGAACTTAATGATGCGATTAAGGAACTTAACTTGAGTTCTCTAATAATATCTGAGGTAGTAGAAGATTCTGGTTCACCAGAAACTGTTTATTATATGCTTGACTTAACGATGGGATTCGTGGAGACAAAGCTTCAAAGTGAAGAAAAGCTACTAATGCAACTACAAAATAATAAGTACCACCTGATTGATCAAATCAAGGGAGAGGAATTAGCAAAAAGTGGGTACGCGCAATCGCTCATTTCATTTGGAGTGAAAACAGAGAGCGACAGGATTGCGTTCTTGAACGTAAAATCTGCAAAAAATTACCAGCTAAAAGGTGAATTCAAAGAAACAGAGAATTACTTTAAAGAGGCTATAAAGGCATCTCCACATTTTGCATATGCACTTACTGAATACGCTAAATTCGAATTTTATAGGGGTTTCCATCATCAGGCATTGGACAAAATGAAACAAGCTATCGAATTTGATCAGGAAAATTTTCTTGTCTTCTTTTCATACGGAAAGATGCTAAGCATTGCCAGGAGACACGAAGAAGCAGTAGAGATTCTTCAGAAAGCTAAAGAGTTAAACCCTCAGTATCTTCCAATTTATAATGAATTAGGAAGAGTTTACTCAATTACCGGAGAGTACGACAAAGCAGAAATTGAATTCAGACAAGCATTGACCGAACAGAAATATCCAAACATTCGCCATAAAGTAATGACTCTTCAATTTTTAGGAGAGAATTTTAGAAGAAAGAGTCAGGCATGTCGAGATAGAAAAGACGTAACAGGAGAAATCCAAAATCTAAATAGAGGTTTAGAAACCGTTCTAGATGGCATGCAACTTTCTCCTAGTGATTTAAAATTATCGAAACTTCGTGCTGCCATACTAATTGATTTAGGAATAGCTTATTCCAAATCAGGTAATTTAAAAGAGGGAAATGAATATTTTGAAATGGCAATGAAGCCATTGATTATTGGTAATATTACATTACAGCCTAGTGAAAAAACAATGTGTGAAGCAACTTACTATAGTGTTGCTTTCTATGGAAAAGCTGGACAAATTTCTAAAAGCAGCATTAAAGGTCTTATAAGAAGAGGATATACTTATTGTCAAACGAATTCAAAATTTTTGAACAAGTTCAAGAATTTGGAGAAAGAACTCTTAGAAGTTGATGAAACGATTAAAAATGACCTTGAGTTGTTAGGTCTAATTAAATATTATAAGCAAGAAAGAAAATTTGGAGTGATTGAAGCAAGTGGAAAAGGATTTATATTCTTTCCAAACTCGTTTTCAGAATATATCAACCAGAATGATATCCAAAATCTTGTAGGGAAGTCTGTGAGTTTTATACCTATCCAGCAAAATGAAAAACAAGTTGCTAGTATGATAAGATTGCTGAATTAGAACAATTTAGAAAACTAAATGAGAGATAAAATGTTCGCAACAATAAGGTATTATTAATGATGTGCTCCCTCATTGATCTAATCATGTGCCAATCCTCCCATGAATACGCATTTACCATCTCCATACTGAAAACGCATGAGGTGGTAAATAATCAATGGCCTTTTTTGGATACTTTTCGATGAGCGTTTACAGCAGCAATATACATAGGAAGGAAATAACCAATAAAAACACGTGTATTCGAACCCGAACATATGGCATCATGGGATGTACTGATCCCAACATCAATTTACACTATGTTGAGTTTTTAAAATCTTACAATTAACAATTTATGAAATATATATATGTTAACTCCTACTCTGGAAAGAAATTGAGCGATACAGATAGTATGTCCATGAGTAAACAGCCGACACATTATTCTTCATCTGCCACCATTCTGCTAATCGCAGGTCTAAGTTTCTTTGGAGCCGAAATATTGACCGGTTCCACAAGTGTCGAGGGAATATTGCAATATCCTGTATCTTTCCTTATCGGTCTCGCATTTTATGGGTTTCAGGTGACAATGATTGCAGACATCTCTGTGAGATACACTCTAAAACTGGGTACAATTTACATTTTAGGACTTTTTTATGGAACTCTTGAAGAAGGAATATCTATATTTACAATGGAGGAGACCAGTACACATAAATTGTGGCTCACCGCTTTTGGCTTTAATCTTACTTGGACCATATATGTGATGATGCTTCATGCAGTGATCACAGTCATAACCACTCTGTTCATCCTTAATGTTGTATGGCCTCAAAGATTAAAGAATCCAATTCTCTCACGAAGGGACTATATGGTAATGATACCCGTAACCATAGTGATTTATTATTTCCTGATGGTTGCGTCCATTTCAGCTGGAAGAGTACCTGGAATTCTTCCAGTTATTCTTATCGTTTTGCTGCTTCTTATACTGATACTTGCAGCATGGAAAAATTCTCTATCCTCAAGATTCAGAAGATTGGAAAGATTGAGTGACCAATTAGGCAATGGTGTGTTGATACTATTTGCTGCCGGGATGATTCTTCCATTCACTTTCGGAAACCGCATTCCTATTATCCTGGTCCCGGAAACTCTAGCACTGCTTCTTCTACTGGTATATCTCTTCCGATATTTCAACAAGTTTGACACCATATCAAACTTGAATAGGAAATGGCTTTGGGAATTTAGCTCAATTATCCTTATTATAATGTTGATTGGTGGAAGTTTCAACAGAACTATTCCAAGTGATATGGCAGCAATAATAATCTGTGTAATTCTTATTCTGCTTGGTTATTCGAAAGTTATGGTGATCAAAGATAAGTGAACTGCAGGTCAATTATCATATGTTAAAGAGTTGAAATAAATTGAGTTATTGGCTTTATACAGGCCTCCATAATAATTACCCATATTTTTAGGTGTCTTTGATCATTACATCCATTATCCTCTTCTGCAATGCTATTTCTGCAATCTTATTTCCTCAATTGAAGTCACTCTTCCTGTCCTCCAGGTATACCCAGTATCCTGTTCTCAGTATACTGAGTGCATCACTGCCTGAGATATCAATCTCTATCAGGGTATAATCAAGATGTGCCAGTACTGTATATGCAGGGTAATACATCTTTATGTGGTATTCACTATGTGATTTCAGCCACACCCTTACATGCCTGCGGTCCGGGGCACCTTTCATCAGATGAATACTCATAGCAATGTGCCTTCTTCAATGCCTCCACGGATGGGTTGAACACTGTGATCATTTACCATTCATGTATTCAATGTTTTTACAGTACACCTCAGTTTCCTTGTGCCTCGCTATGTGAACCTTCGCGTATATTTCATTCCTTTAGACTGTATTCGTTATCTTTTTTATGTCACATGGTCTTGCACAATCGGCATATGATACTGAACCCCCAGTTGAATCAATTTATTGATTCTTGCATGAACTGAAATCCCTTTGTCATGACTATTGCTGTGTACCCATTGACCCAGAGGTCCTTGGCCATGTCCTCCATGATCATCCTGTTTGATGTGTTTCCACTGTATATGCGATGCATCAGTGAATGCTTGTTGATATCAATCATGATCTCAAGATGGTGAATGATGTGATTTGCAGGGAATCATGAAGTCAAAATCCCTTCACCAATTGTGAAACGCCTCATATCAAGAGAGGTGCATGACTAATTTGAAGGGAAGTCCTGGGACTCCATATTTGAGTATTTCTTTCCCCTCTTTCTCCTAATGCTCTTTTCAACATCCTCCTCACTGATCTCAGGTGGTAGTTTTCCTCCATTCATGTAGTCGTATAGCACATATTTGAATATGTTAGTATATGTGAAATTCAAGATGAAACCCGCCACAACCAGGATTATACCTGCTGATGCCACTGATAGCACAAGAATTAAAGAAAATACATGGAAAAGGAACATGAAATCAAGAATCAAGATGATGATCCCTCCAAGTGTGAAGGCGAGTGTATAAAGATCAACGTAAATTATTCCACCGAACGTCCTTCCAAAATTCCTTGCGATGAATGAAGTGCTCTCCTTTATTGTTTCCACTGGGCCGGTTCTGTTCTTCAGGATTACAGGGATGGCAAAAAATGTAGCGATGGCTATTGCATAAGACGCAACAGCTGCGATTAGAACTGTGGCGATTCCCCTGAACCTTCTCTCGATCATCCTTATGATCATTGTCACAATAAAATAGAATATTGCCCATTCCAGTGCCTGCTTCTTATATTCCCATGCCTTAGAAAGTGACTTCCTCATGCTGACTGGATTCCCATCCAGAACGGATCTATACCCTATGAGCATCCCCATGAGAAATACAATGGAAAGGAATGATACAACCACATAGGCGATTAAGAAGCCAGCTATATATATTACGTAATTTCCATTTGAAAAATCGAATGGGACCTCCAGGTATAGTGCAATAAATGTGGCAGTCATTATTACCACCCCTACAACACCTGAAAGAATGGGATAAAAGTAAGCTCCCCTGTCCTTTGAAACACTCTTTCTAACAGATCTGGCCAGACGCCATCCTGCTCTCATCCTCTCGAACATGTTTGGGAAGATTAGACTAAAGTATAAATTTATAACTCTGGTTAAAAAATGTGAGTCAATTAAATTACCATTAATGAGGATGCGGATATTCTTTAAAGTCCCTGACACCAAGACAGTTCAGGTTTGGAATCGTCATGCAAAAAACCCATTTTAAGGCAAACTTGTGCAAAAAGGATAAATATATTTTAAGAATAAGCCAGAACCTCATAGATTGATACACAAGTATCAAAGGACTGGTGAATAAATGCCTGAACAAGAAAAAAAGGAAGATTTCCAATATATAGTTAGAATAGCTAACAAAGACTTGAACGGTGAAAGGAATGTCGTCCTGGCCCTGTCGGACCTCAAGGGGATTGGTATCAGATTTTCTGAGACCATAGTGAAGAAACTTCAAATAGATAAGCAGAAACAACTCGGAGAACTGAGTGAAGACCAGATTCAGGAGATCAGAGAGTATGTTGAAGCCCAGGAGTATGAAGACCTTCCCCCATGGATGCTGAACAATAGAAAGGACCCGCTTACTGGAAAGGACACGAATCTCGTAAGCAATGATCTCGAGATACAGATTCAGGACAATATTAACGTGCTGAAGAAAATGAGATCATATAAGGGAATCAGACACGAGACAAAGCATAAGGTAAGAGGACAGAGAACCAGGAGCAACGGAAGGAAGGGCCTGTCTGTTGGTGTCCAGAGAAAGAAGGAGTGATATAAATGGGTGATCCAAAGTTTCCAAAGAAAAGATATTCAACTCCCAGGCATCCTTGGGAAAAGGAGAGGATAGATGAAGAAAGGGCTCTGGTCGTAAAGTATGGTCTTAAAAATAAGAAGGAATTGTGGAGAAGCCAGGCAATGCTTGATTCTGTAAGATCTCAGGCAAGAAATCTGCAGGCTAAGATCAGATCAAATGATCAGGTTGCGCTAAAGCAGTTGAACCTATTGCTCGCAAGACTTAACAGATACAGGATTACATCTGAAAATTCTTCCCTCGATGATATCCTTTCTCTCAACATTGAGAATATACTGGAAAGAAGGCTGCAAACTCTTGTATACAGAAAGAATCTTGCCGTTACACCAAAGCAGGCGAGACAGATGATAACACACGGCCATGTTATCCTCAATGGAAGGAGAGTCACAGTTCCAGGTCTAATTGTGGAAGGACTGGAAGAAGATTCAATATCTTACGTGCAGAATTCTCCGTTTACAGACGATACCCACCCTGTGAGGAGGTTGCTTGCAGGAATATCAGAGGGAGAAGAACCGGAACCGGCAGAGGCTGCCGAAGAAAAGGAGGGGACAAAGAATGAATAAAACAGGAATCGCGCACATTTATTCTTCACAGAATAATACGATCATAGTTGTGACGGATCAGACCGGTGCTGAAACGCTTGCCAAGGCGTCAGGTGGAATGGTAGTCAAGAATGACAGGGATGAATCGAGTCCGTATGCGGCAATGAAAGCGGCTGATCTGATATCAGAAAAACTTAAAGAAAAAGAGATCACAGATCTGATAATAAAAGTGAGGGCACCCGGAGGGAACCGTTCAAAGATTCCGGGTCCTGGTGCTCAATCTGCAATCAGGGCTCTTTCCAGGGCTGGGTTCAAGATTGTAAGAATTGAGGAAGTTACCCCAATTCCACACGATGGAACAAAGAAGAAAGGTGGAAAGAGGGGAAGGAGAGTTTGATGAGCGGAGAACCTGAGATAAAGATACTTGAACTGAAGGACAGATTCATAAGATTTGAAATCAGAAATATCTCGACAGGAGCTGCAAATGCCCTGAGAAGGACGCTTATAAACGATGTGCCCAAACTGGCCATTGACAGAGTAGTATTCAGGCATGGACAGATCAGGAGCAACGATGGAAATGTTTTTGATTCATCATTACCGCTATTTGATGAAATGGTTGCACACAGGATCGGGTTGATACCGATCAAGTCTGATTTAAAAATGAATTTCAGGGATGAATGCACATGTGGTGGAAAGGGATGCAGCCTGTGCACTGTGTCCTATAACATAAACAGGACAGGACCGGGCCTCGTTACCAGTGCCGACCTTCTTCCGTTCACGGGAAATACAGAACTTGTTCCCACGGACATGAACATACCCATAGTGAAGCTTGGTCCAAAGCAGGCTCTTCTTGTGACTGCTGAAGCTTACATGGGAAAGGCATCCACTCACATAAAATGGCAGGCAACATCTGCTGTAGCATACAAGTATCACAGGGAGTACGACATTTCAAAAGACGATAACCCTGAATGGAAAGGCATCAGTGAAAAGTACCCGGGTTCAGTAATTTCACAGACAAATGACGTGGTGACTGTAACAGATGATTTTCCAACAAGGGAAGTGATGACGTTCATAAACACTGCTGTGAGAAGGGCCGTTGTTGATAAGAGACCTGTAATAACAAGGGAGGATCAGAACAGGTTCATATTCCATTTTGAGACTGATGGCTCACTTTCTGCCAGGGATGTGCTGCAGTATGCTTTAAAAAGACTGCCTGAGAGGCTTGAAGATCTTTATGAAAGCATAGTAACTCCTGACTAAATTTTTAAACTATAAACAACTCTGTGATTTATGTCCTTTCTTAAAAACTTCATTGAAACAGGCAACGAGTTGATCGAAAAGATAGACACACTCACCCTGAAGGAAGAAAGGACAGGATATACAGGAATGGGAGCGGATGGGACGCTTACTTCCAGGCTTGACAGATTATGCGAGGATGCAATAATAAAGAGAGTGTATGATCTGGACATGCCATTCAATATAGTCAGCGAGGAAGTCGGTTTCATGGACAGGCACTTTGAGAAGAATCTTGTCATAGATCCGCTTGATGGAACATATAACGCAGAAAACCAGATACCTGCATACTCAATGTCCATTGCGGTGATGAAGGATGATTTCAATTCCCTCGAGGAGGCTATCGTAATAAACCTCGCTACGGGAAATTATTTCTACGCAGAGAAAGGAAAAGGGGCATACCGGAACCAGACGAAACTCAGGAAAACTTCTGAGAGGACAGGAGCAAGCGTTATATACTCACTGAGGGGAGATAATGTGCCTGACTTCCTGCGCGAGGGTATCATCAGAAGGAGAATCCTGGGATGCGCTTCCCTGGAAATGGGTTTTGTGGCAAATAATTCGATAGATTACGTTGCATATATAGGGAAAGAGAAGGAATTGAGGAATGTGGATATAGCTGCAGGTGTTATGCTCGTCAAGGAGACAGGTGGGTTTGTTCTTGACCAGCATCTCAAGCCGCTCAACATGGGACTTGATGTGAGGGAGAGGAGGAATATGATTGCGCTTTCAGCTGCCTATGAGGGCATGATTCGGGATGATGACACATGAGAGTTGCCTATATTGTAAGGCGAAACTGCCCCAGATGCTCAAAAATAGTGGAAAGGATCGATGCAATAATCCCCCCAGAATGGGAGAGGATTTATGAAAATGAACTCAAGAACGACTTCAATGGAAAAGAATACAGGCCACTTGATGAAATAAATGCAGATATACTATTTACAATAGGTGGTGATGGTACTGTTCTCCTCGCAGCACAGAAGGCAAAGGGAGCAATACTTGGAATCAACATGGGTTCCCTTGGATTCCTGAGTGAGGTGGAGGTAGGAAAGGTAGAGGAGACAATATACAGGATTGTGAGAGGTGAACACCGTTTCGTAGAATTCATGAAACTCGAGGTAAGAGTCAATGGCAAGGTTGTCGGGTATGCCATGAATGAGGCAACCCTGCACAGTAACAGGGTTGCAAAGGTAAGGAATTTCAAGCTTTATCTTGACGGGATATTTGTGGAAAGGACGAGGGGGGATGGAATCATTGTTGCAACTCCTATTGGTTCAACATCCTATTCACTCAGCGCGGGTGGCCCAATAGTTATGCCTGCAACCGAGGCGATGGTAATATCATATATTGCCCCTGTAACCCTACGAATAAGGCCTATGGTGGTGCCATCATCATCAGTCCTTGAAATCATAGTGAGCGGGCAGGATCAGGACTGTATAATAATACTGGATGGACAGAGAGAAATTCCCTTCACCTCCAGTGACAGGGTAACCATTACAAGAAGTAACCGGCCTTACAGGTTCATCACTGTAAGAAGGGATTTTTACGCAAAATTAAGGGAGAAACTGTTAAAAGATGTGGTCAATTAGAAGAAGATTGCTGAAGATGGTGTTGGAGGCCTCCAAGGACATATATCCAAAGGAGTTTGGTGCCCTCCTCAAGGCAGAGCATAATGTGATCTATGAAATAGCTATACTTCCTGGAACAATCAATGGGGACAGCCATACAATAATGTGGATGGGAAATAAGCCAATAGATTTTTCAATAGTTGGATCTGTCCACTCGCATCCTTCTGGGAATATGAGGCCTTCCGAGGCTGATCTTCATATGTTCTCAAACAGTGGTGCGGTTCACCTGATTCTTGGATTTCCATACAATATTGATGATTACAGGGCGTATAACAGGAACGGAGAAGAGATAAAAATAGAGGTTATCTAGAGGTCCCTCTCCTCAGGACCTGAGTATTCGGCAGCCGGCCTTATCAGCTTGTTATCTGACACCTGCTCGCTGTAATGGGCATTCCAGCCAAATATCCTTGAGCATGCGAACACGGGAAGGTTGAATACCTCGTCTATTCCCAGGAAATCCATCAACACCGCAGCGAAAAGATCTACATTTGCCGGGATTCCCTTCTTCTCGAACATGTAGTTTTCGACGTATTCAGCCGCCCTGAATTTTGGATCGTCAGGGGCAATTCTCCTGAGTTCCTCCTTGACGTACTGTGCCCGTGGATCCTTCTTCTTGTATACACGATGCCCGAATCCCATTATTTTCTCCTTTTTTGACAATTTGTCCTCTACAAACTTAGCCGCATCCTTTTCATCCTTGATTCCTGAAAGATATGAGAGAACCTCTGAATTGGCTCCACCATGAAGTGGACCCTTAAGAGTTGCAAGGGCAGCAGTAACAGCAGAGACAGGATCAGTAAGGGTTGATGCTGCAACCCGCAATGCGAATGTGGAAGCATTGAACTCGTGTTCCATATAGAGAATCATGAGTTTTTCCAGGGATTTCCAGTACTTCTTCTTATGTGGATCAGCGATCATGGAAAAGAACTTCTCTGCAAAAAACTCTCCCTCCATATTCTTCATTGGTTTCCCATATGCAGCGTGAGCAGAATATGCGCTTATAAGTGGGAGTTTAGCCTCCATCTGAATGAATGTTTCATTAATATCCCCATTCCTGTACGGAATCAGGGAAACAATGCTCCTTAAATTCCTCATGATATCCTTCTCCTTCAGGATATCCATGACTTTTATGGTTCTTTCATCGAGTTTCATGTTTTCATTGAGTCTTGCCCTGAATGCCACAAGTTCATCACCTGACGGCAAATTTCCATATACTATGAGGTATGCAACTTCCTCAAAGCTCTTCCTGTCTGCAAGGTCCACTGCCCTGTAACCCCTGTAAAGAAGGTTGCCTGATGCACCTGTGGTAGCAATGGACGTTCTGTCAACAACAACGTTCGCAAGTCCTTTCGGAACCTTTATTTCATCTGTCATAAAACTGTCCTCCTCTTTGAAAGGTCGAAATCCTCGGCCTCGTATTCACTGTATCCAATGATTTCATAAAACCGTTTTCTGCTCATTATCTCATTTATAAAGTCCCTCTGTGTCCCATTCTCAAGAAGCATTCTGTATATTTCTTCCGTTTTTTTCAGGATTCCCCTGAATGAAGTCAGCGGGAATATAACCATGTTATAGCCAATTTCATCCAGCTGCTTCACTGAAAGAAGCGGCGTCTTTCCAAATTCTGTCATATTTGCCAGCAGCAAACCTGGAACTTTTTTTCTCATCTCCCTGAATTCTTCCTCACTTTCAAGTGCTTCTGTAAATATGCAGTCTGCTCCAGCCTCGAGATACAGTCTCGATCTCTCGATCGCCTCGTCAAGTCCATTCACAGACCTGCTGTCAGTTCTTGCAATTATCAGGAAATCCGGGTTCTTTCTTGCCTGTACTGCTGCATTTATCTTACTCTCCATATCCTCAATGGGAATAACCTGCTTCCCATTGAGATGCCCGCACTTTTTTGGAAGAACCTGATCCTCGATGTGTATTGCAGAAACACCTGCTTCCTCCATCATTCTTACAGTCCTGGTCACATTTATGGTTTCTCCAAATCCAGTATCACAATCGACTATGAGTGGCATTCGAGTGATCCGGGTAATCTTCCTGGATTCGTCGGCAACCTCGGTGAGAGTTGTCATGCCCAGATCAGGCAGGCCCATCATTCCTGCAACCCCTGACCCGGAAAGGTACCCTGCCCTGAACCCTGACTGCTCGGCAATAATTGCAGAAACACCTGAATAAACACCCGGTGCAACGACGATTCCCAGATCGGAA
>JAKARU010000285.1 GCA_021819225.1 Thermoplasmata archaeon | reverse complement strand
TTGAGAACCTTCTTGGCAGGAATTATTCAGTTAAGAATGATGTTGAATCTGGTGCTAAGGGAAGCCAGGCTATGGCAATAAAAATGGTAAGGGAAAACCCTGAATTCACGGTGCATTACTGTTCTGCCTCATTCAAGGACTCCGTTCAGCTTAAGAACCGCCTCAAGAGAAGGGCAAAGAATATTGCAAGACCCATTGATTCGGTTACAAGAGATGGCACTATCATCAGGGGGGTTGTAGAGGGTGGCGAACCGGACATCATTTACAAAGATCTTTTACTGCTTGGTGTTCCCAGGGATCAGATGCATGTGAATTATGGTAAGAAAAGAGTTGAGATTCCCCCGTGGGTTTTGCCAGACCTGAAAGCACATCTTCACTATGACATGTACGAAGTTGAGGAATACCCAACCTGGGATGCTATTGAAGTTGAGAGAATAAAAATATGAAACGGTAATCACCTTCTTCGGTGATTCAGGTAATTTCTATCCCGCCATATTTGTTTTAGCAATGACAAAAATTTTTGTGAATATCTTTAATTATTATCGTTATAAAAATTTTGGGTATTGCCAATCTATCCCAGGTATGTTAGCAATGACCCAACTGCGTTCTTTATCTCGGCTATTTTTGGGAAATTATCTGCTATGTGCACAGGTGAATATTGATCCAGGGATGGTGGGTTGAAAAATGGGCCATTGAAAATATATGTACCATTAGCTCCTGTTATGATCATTATGGTCGTCAGGTGGTAGACACTGGTCAGTTCGGCTGATACTGCTCCTGGTGAGCCACCTGTGCCGGTAGCCGGATAGACGGTCTCATACTGCTTAAGGATGTTATATATAGGTGATGGAAGCTTGCCCTGTGCTACACTGAGTCCATAGTTGACCAGTGTTGTTGGGTCCTGAGCAGAGTTAGGTGATTCAATCTGCACTCCAGTTCCGTTTGGAAGCTTATAATTATTTCCTTCCTCCCCAAACAGAGTCCAGTTATAAAGATAAACTGGATCCATGTTTATGTTTATATTGTTTGCCTTCACACTGAAACTCTGGTCAAATATAAGCCCAGGAATGCAGGCATAGCTACCTTCATTTGGAGATGAATGATGGGTATATACATAGGAATTCACATTTGAGTACTGTGACAGGGCTCCATATATGACCCATGAATCAGCTGCTCCTATAGGGCATCCGATCCAGGAAACATAATAAATATTTGTCGAACCTGAAGGGGCATAATCACTTGTACTGACCTTCTCAAAGCTCCCCCACGTGTCATACTGTGGTGCATTGAAGCTTGATGTATTTGCATGCGCATTGGAAAAAGTCAGGATTCCACTGAACGATAAAACAGCCACAATAAGGACGACCCCGATCAGAATCACAACGATGCCCGGAATTAGATTGGACTTATGCCCTGGGTTTGTTGCTTCATTTTTTTTAGGTTTACTTGACATGTGATACATTAAATGAATTAATTCGCCTATATTATCCTTTTGGGATTATGAAGAAAAATACATCAAGATCATCTACATCGGAGTTCTCCCGTTTCAATAATCAGGACATCGTAAATTATCCAGCCGGGAAGCACTGTAATAAAGGCAAAAAAAGCATATCATACTTTTGCTTTCCATGAAAAAATTTTATGGATATATCTCTCCTACTTCAATCATTTCGACCTATAGTTATTCCTGTCGGTGGGAATGCCTTACTTGATTGATGTTCCTCCACTATTGCTGGTTCTTGCAATTCATTACCTTAATTAAGAAGAATTAATTATGCACATGTTGAAAGAGATATACGAAAATGATACAGCAGTTTCTGAACTCGTAGGTACTTTGCTGCTTATCGCAATCACTGTGATTCTGATGGGCACGTTAGGCCTGTTCTTGTTTACGAACGTACCGACAGGAAATCCGGTAAAAGCAGAGATGCAAATTACTGCCAATCAGGAGAACGATGGAAAAGGAAACATGTATCTGATCCTGATAGATCAGGTTACTGAAAATATAAAGATCAACAGTATAGAATTAGACCTCACGTTACAGAACTATTCGCTTCCAGTTATCCTGTCGTTCAACCAAAAAACTCTTTCCTACCAGTATCCAGTAATAGTAGAGGTTGTGAATACCGGTATTTATCATATAGAGAATATAACAATGGCAAATGCCTCTACTGGATTCAAGATATACACCCCGTTTGGTGTTAATCTGTCCTATGTCTCTGTGGTCGACATTAATACAAATTCAGTGATAGCTCAGTCTCCAGTCAAATCTATTTCTGTTGATTATTCCTCTGGTGATTTCACATCTCTTGAGGAGTGTGGAGTTTCAACCAATGCCGGGAATGCTAAGATAGAATTCTCTAATAGTGGAGGTTACTTTGAGTACAACACTACATCTTTCAATGCGACGAAAATGTCCACCAGGCAAGAGAGGAGCTTTTACAATCTGACGATTCCCCATGCTGACTTTCCCTTTAATCAGCTTAAAAACAATTCTTCTTCTGGAAAGAATTACCAGTTGAATATTTCATTCTCTCTCCACATACCTAAAGGCTATAGATCGG
>JAKARU010000284.1 GCA_021819225.1 Thermoplasmata archaeon | reverse complement strand
CACCTCTGGATTGAGTATCACATAAACCAGATCGACCACAAGATTTGCTATCATGAAAATAATGCCAAAAATAAGAACAAGTGAAGCCATGGCAAGGCCATTTGCCTGGATATCACCTATTATCTCAACAATAAGGAATCCAAGTCCATGAATTCTGAAGAAATACTCTACAAGCAGGCTTCCAGTTAACAGATATGCAATTATAAGGCCAATCATTGTAGCCGACGGGAAGAACCCGTTCCTTCTTGAATAATTGATAACAACATTCTTCTGACTTAATCCCCTGGCAAGCGCATTTCTGGAGTACCTATAGCTGGAATAATCCATAACACCCGCCCTTATGTACCTGATGATAATGGCTAGGATGCTCAGGGTGAGTGCAATAACAGGAAGTACAAGATGCAGAAATGAGATATATGCAAGAGTAAAATCACCGTGGAGAATGGAGTCAAAAAGTAGCATGTGGGTGGGATAAGACACCTGGCCTGAAATCCATGGGAGATTCACGCCAGATGAATACCCCTGACCATAGACTGGCAGTCCGGAATTATGTCCAAAAAGTCCTGCAAAAACCCCTATTCCACTGCCAAAAGTGAATTCCAGAATTATTGCAATCCAGAAAAGCGGCATGGAATAAAATATGAGGGATGCTATCCTTGCCATATAATCCGCTTCTTTGCTGCCCTGGTTCCCTATATATGTACCCAGTGGAACTCCTATTAAAAGTGTCAGTATCACAGTCAAGATTACTATTTCAACTGTAACTGGAAAATAAAGTTCGAAACCTATTATGAGAGGACCGGTGAAAATAGAAGTGCTTATTGTTCCAAAATTTCCATGAAATATCATGGAAAGGAATGAGATATATTCATTTGTAAAACTACCATAAACAGGCAGAAATGGTCTTGCGAATATGAAAGTAATGAGAGACAGGAGGAACAGCGTAGGGATAATAATCACTATCCTCCTCAGAATGTAGAATCGCAAATCCATCAATCTATTAAAAAACAGTGTTATATAACCTATTTGGTTTTGTATAACCATAAAAAGTAGTATTACATAGAATACTGGGAGGATCAGTTATAATTGAATCATATTCAAATATGGTAAGATTGTTTATTTTGTTATGATATTGTTTAAATTCTTCAAGCAATCTCACATCTGGTGTAAATATGGAAACCTCAGATTATGAAACGCCCTTTGTAACCATTGAGAGGGAGAAGTGGAGAAAACTAAGAGACAGGAAGAAAATTACAATTACAGAAGAACAGTTGAGGGAAATAAGAGGTATAAATGAAAATATATCCATGAAGGAGGTAAAGGAGATTTATGCACCATTGACCAGGTTGCTCAAGGTATATTATGACAATTACAGGCGTCTGAACAGGACAAGAAAGGCCTTCCTCGAGATGGAAAACGAGAGGGTGCCTTATATTATAGGGATTGCAGGTAGTGTTGCAGTGGGAAAGAGCACAACAGCAAGAATTATGAAGGAACTTATTTCTTCATGGGAAAATTCACTCAATGTTTATATTGTTACCACAGATGGTTTCCTTTATCCAAATGAGGAGTTGAAAAGAAGAAACATAATCGAAAGAAAAGGGTTTCCAGAAAGCTATGATCTCAAATCCATGATCAAATTCCTTTACAGGATCAAATCTGGAGTAAGCCATTTAAAAGCGCCTTTCTATTCTCATTTGAAATATGACATTGTTCCTGAAGAGGAAATTGAAATTGAGAATCCGGACATAATAATTTTTGAAGGTTTAAATGTTCTCCAGTCCCATTCTGACAGGGTAAATGATAATTTTCATGATCTGATGGTCTCAGATTTTTTCGATTTCTCCATATATGTTGATGCTGAGGAAGAGACCATAAAGGAATGGTTCATCCAGAGATTCCTGAAACTGAAGGAAACAGCGTTCAAGGATCCCAATTCTTATTTCAAGAAATACGCATCCATTCCAGATGAAGATGCCATAAAGATAGGTCTGGATATATGGGAGAGAATAAATGGACTTAACCTTAGAATGAACATAGAGAGAACAAAATATCATGCGCAGTTAATCCTCAGGAAGAGAGAAAACCATGAGGTAAATTACATTCAGCTAAGGAAGATCTAATTATCTAAAGCCAACAAATTTTGGTAATTTCCTCATTTTATCCTTTCCACTATGACACCGTTTGCCATTCCACCACCCTCACATATGGCAATAAGACCGCGATTTGCTTTCTTTCTCTCCAGAACATTAAGCATTGTCCCAACCAGTCTCGATCCTGTTGCTCCCAATGGGTGGCCAATGGCGATGGCTCCGCCGTTGATATTGACTTTATCCGGGTCTGCACCTGTGGATTTAATCCAGGCAAGCACAACTGAGGCAAAGGCCTCATTAACCTCAAAATAATCAAAATCCTCCATTGTAAGATTTTCCTTCTTCAACATCCTCTTTGTAACATCGATCGGTCCTGTTAGCATTTCTACAGGATTCACCCCTGCAACGGTGAATGATTTCAGCCTTGCCCTTTTATTCAGGTCTAGCTGGTCGGCTTTCTGTTCTGAAATC
>JAKARU010000283.1 GCA_021819225.1 Thermoplasmata archaeon | reverse complement strand
TTGTTTAATTCAAACCCCAGTACATAAAGGTTACTTGCACTGTTCCTGACAGATTGAAGGATGACTGGAACTGAAGTGTTTCCTTCGACCGTGGTATTGAGATAGTATGGCAAATATGTCCCAGAGTTGAACTGTAGTTCGAATTTATAAAACCTGTTCTCAGCAACTTTGAAATGCAGGTCTGATAGATTGGAACTTGTTATATTCATTGACAGCTCTCCATCTATGTAAATTTTCCCTGATGGAGTTATATTGGAATTTGTCTGAATCAAGATGAACTTTATTTGAGTGAACTTTAGTATGGGGATAAGTGGCTGTGTGGATACCGTATTTCCAACACCTGTTTCATAAACAGAACCATAACTTCCACTTAATTTCCCTCCATTAACGTGGTGATCCTGGACCTGAAAAGAAGATAGAGATGATGACCCTGTTATAAGGATGATAAAAAGTGTGACAATTGAAATCCACTTGAACAGATTATTCATCAAAATATAGAATTTAAACTAATACTTAAACTACGTTGTTGATTTGAATTAGGAAATATTAAATGACATTAACAGTATTTCAGTACTTGATCTTTTCAAACTCGTCCTTGAACCAGTATGCGTCCCACGGGGAAACAATTAAAAGATCTCCTTGTTCTATTTTTTCATGTACCAGTTTTCCCAGAATGCACATCCTTCGGTCCTCGTACAGTATTTCATAATCTTCTGGCATGGCATTCGAATAAAATATGAAAAACGCCCGGAAAAGGGACATGGTAATTTCAGAGTTCAAGGACTCAACAGATTCATTGATATTCTCCACATACTTTGCAATTGTGTCAAGGCCAAGCTCAAGGACTTTCCTCTTTACTTGAAGGTCTGTAGATTGACCTTTGTCCGGAACTTTTCCAGCAAAATCGCATTCGACAACATTTACCGGAATATTCTTAAATTCTTCCGTTAATTTGTTCCTCACTGCTTCACTGCAGGATTCAAGACTTATGAAAATTCTTCCCGGATTCTTACCAATGATTAAATTAACAAGCTCCTTTAATGATTTTTCTCTGTGATCTTCCTTTCCTGGTGCATATATCAGCACTTCTAACTTACTCAATTATCTCACCTAATACAGCCTTATGGTCTCCAGATTCCTCAATGCATGGGCTTCTATGCCGAATTTCTGCCTTATTTGCCTGGCAAAATCCTGTGCATTCTCACTTTCACCGTGATTTACAAGTATCCTTTTTGGCTTTGGCATCATTGTTGCTATATACGCAAGCAATTGCTTCTTGTCTGAATGTCCGGAAAAGCCTTCGGCAGTCTCGACATTCATGTTTACTGGATAGGTTGTCATCTTCCCACCCTCACTGAGGCTTACTTCCTTTGCACCTCTCTGGAGTCTTTTACCAAATGTTCCCTCAGCCTGATACCCAACAAATACAAGTGAATTTTTTGGGGAATCTGACCACGCCTTGAAGAATTCCATAACTGGACCACCATTCATCATACCTGATGTTGCAAGAACAATATTACTTTCAGATGAATCACATATCTGCAGTCTCTGTTCTCTGGTTTCGACCTTCTTGAAAATTGGACTCATAAATGGATTTTCTCTCTGGATCATGATCTGCTCCCTCAGATTCCTGTTTAAGAATTCAGGGTAAGCAGCATGAATTGCTGTTGCCTCCATGATCATCCCATCAAGATATACTGGTGTCTGTTTTATTGCCCCAGTCCTCATGGCTTCTTCAAGAACCATCATTACTTCCTGACTCCTTCCTACTGCGAAAACAGGAATTAGAACAGAGCCACCCCTTTCAAATGTACGATTTATTATATTGACAAGAATTTCTGATGCATCTTTCCTTGTCTTATGGTAATCATCCCTGCCTGAATAGGTACTTTCTGTCATGAACGTTTCCACTCTTGGAAACTTATTATTGGCAGGATTAAAGAGCCAGGTTTTTTCAAACTTGACATCACCGCTCAGTACAACGTTGTATAAACCATCCCCTATATGCAGATGTACGGAAGCTGAACCAAGTATATGACCCGCATTGTAAAATGTAAGTCTCACATCCGGCGTGATATCTGTTGTTTCGTTATTTCTCAATACGATCGTTCTCTTCAATTCCTCCCTTATGTGCTTTGTTTCGTATGGAGCCTTATAGCCTTCCATATGTGCTACTTTTATGAAATCGTTCTGTAGCAATACTGCGAGATCCCTTGTAGGCTGTGTCATGTAAATAGGACCTTCATATCCATACTTGTAAAGCATTGGGGCCATGCCTGAATGATCAAGATGGGCATGCGTGAGGATTACGGCATCTATTGAACTTAAGGGCTGAACTTCAGGCAGGTATAAATATGGAGATCCTTCCCAGGGTTTTTCTCCGGCTGTGCTTGTATTCATCATACCACAGTCTATTAGTATCTTGGAATTGTTTGTTGAGACTAAGGTGGCGCTTCTTCCAACTTCCCTGTGACCGCCAAGAGCTGTTAATCTTACCCATGTTTCACCGATCATTACAGGGGAATTCAATTTCTGCCCAAGCGAATTTAGGAATTTCTTTCTTTCATCCTTGACCTCC
>JAKARU010000282.1 GCA_021819225.1 Thermoplasmata archaeon | reverse complement strand
TGTTCTTCTTGTGTGCCCTGCAACATACAATATGATCGGCAAATTTGCAGGTGGAATAGCTGATGACACTGCAAGTACAGTATTCGCAAACGCTCTGGGTACCATGATAAGAACTGTAATTGTACCCGCAATGCACATGGAAATGTATGAGAGTCCTGTTCTAAGAGAAAATATGCTTAAACTCAAAGGTTACGGTGTTGATTTTGTTTCTCCAAGAGTTGAGGACGGAAAAGCCAAGCTAATGTGGTCGGACGAAATAATAGACACAATCCTTAGACGTGGTAATAATAATAGAACGATATTGATTATTTCAGGGAAAAGCGAAGTTGCCATTGATCCGGTTAGATCATTGACAAACAGTAGTTCTGGATATACAGGCATATGCATGGCAAGAGAGGCATACAGGGATGGATACGACAGGATAATTTATGTGGGCAATTCTGAATACAGGATTCCATATTACTGCGAATTTGTGAAATGTAACCAGACAGATGAATATTACAAGATAGCAGAGGAACTGGTAAGGAACCAGAAAATTGACCTCATAGTAATTCCTGCAGCACTTTCAGATTTTACAGTCGAAAAAAGAGATGAAAAGATCAGTAGTAATGAATCTGTTTCTCTGGTTATGAAACCGAGGGAGAAGCTTGTGGATAGTATAGAAGGAATCATGAAGAGTTTCAAGCTTCACGTTCCAATAATCAGGTTCAAGCTTACAAATAGGAAATATGTGCCTGAAACACCAGATCAGGTTACAGTTGTGAATATGGTTCAGGAAAAACCATTTGGAGTCAAAATGAACAGATACGTCATTTATGATGGAGAAAAAAAATTAATGGAAAAAGATATGGGAAAGGAAGAGTTGGCATCAATTCTGATAAAAATAGGTGATGGTATCATTGAAAAACATTGAGATTACAGGATACCAGCTGGAATTGATGAAAAAGGAAGAATTCCTTGAAAGATCAGGGGATATATCGGGTGAATTCATAAGAAACTCTTTTGTGGTGTTTCCTGAGAGATTTATAATTGATCCAGTAGATGAACAGAGCGATTCTGACCTTTTTTACAGACTGGAGGAAATGTCAAGGAGAGTAACTCTCATAGCAGGCTCACTCATTGTGAGAGAGAGGGGGAATTTATACAATAGGTCATACGTTTATCACAGAGGAAAAATGATTGGATACCAGGACAAGATAGTGCCATTCAACAGGGAAAAATCAAGGATCACGCCAGGAAGAGTGATCAAGGTTTTCTCATGTGAGGATATAACATTCTCTGTGCCAGTTTGCTATGATCTGGACTTTCCGTTCTTCTCAAAGATCAGCTCAATGAACGGTGTCAGAATAATATTCAACCCATCCCTGATTCGAAGGGACTTCCATGATGAATGGCATCAGTACATGGTTACAAGGGCACTGGAAAACAGGATTGCAGTTTTATCTGTGAATTCACTTACTGAACAGTTCAACGGGGACTCCATATTTGTCCAGACCTATGTGGAAGATGATGGTGTTAGAATTACTAGGACAGATTTAGGAAAGGAAAGAAGAAAGAGTCTTACGTTCATCCCGGGAAATATAAATGCCAAATTCATTCAGAGGCACGAGGAAGACCCAGGTATTTATTCATTCCCCGTCAAGAAAATTAACTACTGACTGGCAAACCTTTTCACTTGATGATACGTGAGGAGTATGCGTACCTTCCTTTATTATATTCAAGGTTGAACTTTTAATGTTTTGACCCATTCTAATCCCATATTCTACGGGAATCATGTGATCTTCCTCTCCCCATATAATAAGTGTCCTTTTTCTTATGGTTGCCAACATTTTTTCGTCTATCTTGTCCCTTCCTCCTGTATTATTTTCGACTATTTCCCTCATGATTTCCATGTCATTCCCGGGACTTACCTTTTCCAGCCTGAGCATGAATTTTTCTACACTCTCCTGACCCTGATCACCTACCGTTGGGTTGGTCCCGGCGTTATCAATAAGTATCAATCCCTGAGAATCACCATATTTAATTTCGTAGTAAAGAGCGACCCAGCCCCCATATGAATTCCCACCAATGAAGAACTCCTTCACGCCGAGACCTTCTATTAGATCGTGGATCATTTCGGCCTGGTCAGAAACCTTAATGTCGTGGTTCTTTACTGAATGCCCGTGACCAAGTAGGTCAGGTAAAATAACACCGTATTTTTCTGGTATACATGATGATATTTTCATGAAATTGTTGCCCAGACCTCCAAGGCCGTGCAAAAGTATGATGTATTTTTCACCCTCCCGGAAGAGAAAGGAGACTTTTCCATGAGAAGTTTGCAGGGTATGTCTGTACATATTAAAACCTTATGTAATCATGGGCTTAAATTCAATACTTATTCCTAACATATATATTTTATAAGTAATAAATATTATTTTTCAACCAATCCGGGTTATTGCCTACTGAACCTTTATAAGTCAGGAACGATGATTGCATTATGAAAGAACAGGGAAACAAGTATATCTATACTTTTGAGGAAGGAGGAAAGGATATGGCTGACCTTCTGGGTGGGAAGGGTGCAGGACTTGCAGAAATGAAGAAGCTGGGTTTGAATGTTCC
>JAKARU010000281.1 GCA_021819225.1 Thermoplasmata archaeon | reverse complement strand
GATCTTTAATGCAGTTTATTAATTGGCCTGAAATTATTCCCAATGTCAAAAAATGAACTGCTCAAAGAAGTTCAGGAGATAATGAAATACAGTGGAAGTAAGCTACCAGATCAATTCAGAGCTTTCGGTGATTTGAACCGGTCTGTTTTAGCGGACGGAAAATTATCCCATAAAACCAAGGAGATAATAGCAGTGGCACTTTCTCTCGCAAGTTCCTGCGAGTGGTGTATTACGTATCATACAGTAGAGGCTAGAAAGAGTGGCGCGAGTGATGATGAGATTCTTGAATCGGCTTTCATTGCTGTACTGATGGCGGGATCCCCGGCTCTGATGCATATGAATATTCTTAAGGAAGCTCTTGAGGAAAAAAAATAACTCTGATCACACAATCTCGTACAACGGGTGAAAGTTTGAGTGGTGATTTGTCAGAATATAAATTTGAAAGAGTTATCTCTGATTCAGTCGATAAAGTTTTTTCAAGATTGTCTCAGAGGTTGAAGGATTCAGGATACGTCATCCTGTCAATCGTTGATGTTAGAGAGACCTTGAGTAATTCAGGCCTGGACAAAAATTTCAAACCATTCTATATACTCGATGTATGCAAACCAAAAGCTGCGCATCTGTTGATAGGATCAAATGACGAATACGGACTGCTTCTGCCATGCAAAATCATGCTTACCTCTAAGAATTCCGGTACCGTAGTAGAGATGCTTAAAGTCTCGGAATTAGCTTCCAGATATCTAAATGAAAATCGCGAAATGGCGGCCCAATTTGAGAAGGAACTCATATCTGCCATTAATTCAATATAGTTGTTTGATTCAGTGGACTTTTGCGTTTAATTGCGGCAAGATATGATCATGGATAAAGATAGAACCTATTATTTACCTCCAACATTAGGAATAAATAATATCACAATCAGCGCAATATGGTCTCAAACAATGAGAAATAATCTGGGCTTTAAAGTTACGGATTTCTTATCGCACGGTTTATTCTCCTTATTGATAGCGATTTTAGTGGATAAAAAATATGCGGTGAAAATGTATGTGCATGGAGGCTGCATATAGTTGTCTGGCGAATTTGATAAACTATCTGCTGATGAAGTAATTAAAGAATTGAAAACTGACCTCAATGGTCTCTCTGAGGAAGAAGTAAATGCAAGGAGGGCAAAGTATGGTCCTAACTCAATTACGGAGATTCGTGAAAATCCATTCCTGAAGTTATTGAAAAAATTTTCAGCACCTATCCCGTGGATGCTGGAGATAACAGCAATAATAACCTTTGTTCTCGGGAAGTATCTTGATTCATACATTATAATATCACTGCTTGTTTTCAATGGCCTTATAAGCTATATCCAGGAGCTTAAAGCCACAGATGCTGTAGCAATGTTAAGCAGCAAAATCAGAGTCAATGCCAGGGTATGCAGGAACGCAGTGTGGAAACAGATAAGTGCCTCTGACCTGGTTCCAGGTGATATAATACATATTAGAATGGGTGACATTGTACCGGCTGATCTGAAGGTTATTTCAGGGATTATTGATGTTGATCAGTCATCCCTTACAGGGGAATCAAGACCGGTTAGACTGGAAAACAATAAAAATGTGTATTCGGGATCGATTGTCAAGAAAGGAGAAGCAACGTGTGTAGTCACAGCAACCGGCGGATCAACCTTTTTTGGTAAAACAACGGAACTCGTTCAAATCGCGAAAGCAAGTTCTCATCTTGAAACTCTGATTCTGAGTATTATCAGATATCTGGTGGTCATTGATACAATCCTTGTTGTTTCACTTGTCATCTTCACGATTGCCGTTGGAATACCTATCACAGAAACAATACCATTTGCTCTAGTTGTGCTGATTGCATCTATACCGGTTGCATTACCTGCAACATTCACAATAGCAAGTGCATATGGCGCAATCGATCTTTCTCAAAAAGGCGCTCTGGTAACCAGGCTGACAGCAATTGAGGATGCAGCTTCCATGGATGTAATCTGTTTTGATAAAACCGGTACACTGACGCAAAATAAGCTGACCGTGATGGAACCGATTCCATTCAATTGCAGTGAGGAGGAACTTATTTCTGCCGCTTTTCTTGCTTCTGACGAGTCCAGTCAGGATTCAATTGACCTTGCTGTGATCAGATATGCCCGCTCTGCCGGAGTAAATCCTGACAGGTCTTCTGTTAAAAAGTTTGTGCCATTTGATCCCGGGATCAAGAGGACAGAGGCGATAATAGGCAATGGTATAGAAGAAACAAAACTGGTAAAAGGGGCCCCCCAGGTCGTCCTTAAACTTTGTGAAGGGGTCGATTATGATGCCCAGATGAACAGGGTCATTGAACTTGCAAAACGCGGATATAGAACAATTGCCGCTGCAAAGTGTAACTCATCTTCTTCCTCATTTTTAGGGCTTATACCACTTGTTGATGCACCGAGGGAAGATTCGAATGAACTGGTATTGCACCTGAAGGATTTGGGCATATCCACGAAGATGGTGACTGGTGATTCCACGGCAATAGCGCAGGAGATAGCAAAAAAGGTTGGTATAGGTGAAAGAATTTGCAAAGCCAAAGACGTTATTTCCGGAAGAAGCGATGTTGAAT
>JAKARU010000280.1 GCA_021819225.1 Thermoplasmata archaeon | reverse complement strand
CTGCCCATATGGATGGGCTCGTGGGCTTAAGAAAACTGGCACGAGTGGATCTCCCGTACATTAAGGCAAGTATACTGTCGGCAACCGTGCTTATGATTCTATACGGCTCCTTTACATTTGATCCGATATATATTGCAAAGACTGTTTCGCCGCCTTTTGCAACACTGGATATAGCTTACTTTTCTTACAGTCTGTTCTTTACAGGTGAGGGAGGCCAGGCAGCAGTTTTAATGGTTATAATGACTCTTGTTTCAACGTTAATTTCGATCCTGTTTGTGAAACTGACTTTAAGTGAAAAGAGGAAGAGGACAAGGTTTAGTTTCAGGTTTCTACCGAACAGGGAAATGCCTAAGCCTGTTGCTGCACTTCTTACGGCTCTGTACTTGGTCTTCTTCCTGCTGCCTTTTGCCTGGCTTATTCTGGAATCATTTAAAACACCCAAAGAGATAATTGCAATTCCGCCAGCTATAATTCCTTCTGTTATCACATTCTCAGACTATCTTTACAGTTTTATAGTTGGTGAGCCGTACTTCATAACAAGTGTGATCGTTTCCCTGGGAACTGCTGTTCTTGTATTCATAATTGGTGCACCTGCTGCTTATTCTATTTCACGACACCGGACAGGTGGATTGAAAATAATTGCCTTTATACTCTTTGTTTATTCGCTTCCAACTGTAATTTTCCTGATCCCAGTTCATAATATTATCCAGTCAGCAGGTCTTATCAACGGGTGGCTCGGGTTGATCGTTGCATACCCTGTTTTTGTGCTGCCGATCACCATTTGGCTCCTCTATAACTTCTATGCAACATTTCCAAAACATCTCGACGAAGCTGCAAACATAGATGGAATGAATGTTTACTCATCTTTTTACCGTGTAATTCTCAGGTTGAGTGGAGATGGCATATCCGTTACATTACTGTACTCATTCATTATTGCATGGGGTGCACTTATTTTTCCGCTGGCCCTCTCTTATTCGCAATTTAACATGAATTTCCTTGCACCATTTGGGGCACAGACTGTTACCATATTCATAGGTGGAACAATAGGCCATGAGGCATTTAATTATGGTGTCCTGTCTGCGGCAAGCGTCATAAGCCTGATACCCTCTATTATACTGATATATTTTACAAGGAGGAGAATAGATAAACTTTGGAGGGTTGGGGGTACAATAGGATGACCTCACTATTTGAAATGCATGACATCGAAAAGAAGTTTGGCAACTTCACTGCTCTATCATTTCAAAGCCTGCAGTTCAGCGAAAATACGTACGCAGTAGTTCTTGGACCTTCTGGTTCTGGAAAGACCACACTGCTTCGAATCGCGGCCGGGTTGGAGACACCAGACAGGGGTAAGGTGGTGATCGGTGGAAATGATGTTACTGATCTGCCATCCTGGAAGCGGAAAGTCGGGCTTGTCTTCCAGAATTACGCATTATACCCTCATCTTACGGTCTATGATAATATAGCCATGCCACTCACAGTGGAGCACTACAAGGACGAATACATAAGATCCAGGGTAAGCAATCTTCTGAAGATCATGGAACTTGAATCACAGGAAGGAAAGTTACCGAAGCAGCTAAGCGGGGGACAGCAGCAACGGGTTGCTCTTGCCAGGGCTCTTGTCAAGAATCCAAAAATTCTGCTAATGGATGAGCCACTTTCAAACCTGGACACCAGGGTGAGGGTAGATCTCAGGGATTATCTCAAGGAGACGCAGCGAAAATCAGGGATAACCGCCATTCATGTAACACATGACCAGGACGAGGCAATGGCTCTCGGTGACAGTATAGTTATCCTAAATAATTCCAGGATAGTGCAGACCGGAACACCATTTGAGATATACCGTAAACCTGTCAACGAGTTTGCGGCCACCTTTTTGGGCGGTCTTAACCTGATTCCTGCGGAGTCAGTCGAGGACATGGAAATAAACATGGATTTTGATACACTGGGGGTCCGTACGGAGGATGTTTCAGTTTCTGAAGATCTGCAGTCTTCAGATCTTAAAGCTTCTATAACAAATATACAGTTCCTTGGCTACGGCTATCTTGTGACCATGGATTTAAATGGCGCCAGAATAAGGGCTAGAGCACAATTTATCGATTCAAGTATGATAGGATCACAAATAGGCATATCATTTGACCGGAGCAAGCTCCTGTTTTTCAGGAATGGAAACAGGGTTGAAAATCCCTTGTTGAATGAGAAATTACTGAAATAGCTTATACATGTCACATCTTGCACCATGAAACTATCCATTCAGATAGATCTGAAATAGATTGCCCGGAAACTGTTGATCCCCTGCTGTCAAGGTGAAACGGGTTTATGAAAGCTGTATCCCACTTCATCATGAGCGCAGGTTGAATATCATTAGGATAATGGTCTCCAATGCTCAGAACCTTCAGGTCGGCGGGATTCATTCCAACTGAAATTGAAGAAACAAGATCAATCAAGCCATCAGGTTTTTTAGCGCTGAATCTAATGTAATCAAAATGTTTCTCCAGATCCAGTCTATCCAGATATCCTTTAACATATTCTTCTGGAGAATTTGACGCAAGAGCTGTCGTAGAGAGAGAATGAACCTCTTTCAGAAGGTTGATTACATTTTCA
>JAKARU010000279.1 GCA_021819225.1 Thermoplasmata archaeon | reverse complement strand
GTATAGCACATGTTTTTGTTGCTCCACCATCAACAGAGAGAATCATCATGAACTATCTTTTCGGTGTATTAAAATAATCTTTATTGGGATTGCAACGAGAAAATACATTTAGAAACACAGGATGAAGAGATACGATCATGGAATAAGGACGGGTATAATATTTCTGAAATGGAGAAATCAATAGAGCTGAAAAAGTATTATGGAAAGAAGTTCGATGTAAAATTCTTCATAGGAATGTCCCACGAGACAAGGGACGAAGTTATGAAAAACATAGATTACGCTAATTACCTTATGAAAATAGAACGTAAATGACATGCAAATGAGGCGCATTTGAATCTTTAACAGATCCCTTTGACGATCCCGGATCACTCTGATATGAAAGTCAAAAACTTATGGAATAAACGTCTACACAAGATCACTTCAGGGATATATGATATTCCTAAAGGATTGAGGGAAAAGGTCATAAATAATACAATCCAACAGTGCGAAGACGAAAAGTGCTGTAAAAACAAATAAACACTTGGCATATCAAAACAAGGATACAGGATAGTCAAAGAAACACCCCTCTGCCTTAACACCATTTCTTATAATTTTATATAAACCATATGATTTGGAAACCCCGGAATTAAGGTATAATCTCATATAGGCCTATTTCAGGAATTGATTTTCGACTCTCAGAGAGATTTCACGTATCTTTAAGTTTAGCCTATACCTACATCATTAATGTGTGTATATCCGCATTTATTCACATTTAGGATTAAAAAGGTTTATAGTGGTATTTACACTACAATAATTTATGAAGGCAATCATACAGGTATCAGAAAAGGAAAAGATTCCAATGGGGAACATAGTAGCCACTCACATTGCAGTTCTAAAGGATGTCGAAACTATAGAGGTTGTTTTTCTTGAAAGTGCCATAGTAGCAACGACAAATGAGGAAATGATAAAGCCTATGCTGGATGAGAAAAAAGTTATAGTCATGGCGTGCAGAACCTCGATGGGGCTTAATAACGTGAAAGAATCAGATCTCGTCAAGGGCGTTTCACCGACTCCCCAGGGCGGTTTCATTGAAATCATAAGAAGACAACAAGAAGGCTGGTACTATATACACGTTTAAACGTGAATTGGTATTCAGGCAATTCCGATATATTAACGCTCTTATGGCAATATAAAACCACATCGTTCTTATCGGTTCCTAAATTCTCCCGTCTATTGTACCCTTTGTTATACAAGTTCCATAATGATTTATTTGCTTTCATTCTCAATTTATCTATATTATCTCCTGTTTATCACTTATGAGACGAATTGCTAAATCTTTACTATAGCAGAAAGTATATTTAACAAAGTATCGCAAGACATGTACGATTTGAAACCTGATAAGCTACCTGAACGGGATAGTAAGAAATGGTGTGGAGGATTCGGAATCAAATTAAAGGAGCATAGTCAATGAAGCAGGAACCTCATCGATTTATCCGTGGGAGAATGTTAGTAGAATTGCAACAAGAAAATATGGAAACACGTGTTTTGAAGGCTAAGCGACACCCATACTAATTACTTTCATTATCGACGAGTTGCGAAGTAAATCCGGACTTGACCACAGTTTCTCTATGCAGAATTTTGAATTATTAGGTTATTTTCAAAGAATCCTGTGATAGAAGAGCATATTTGTAGGGTTTAGCAGAGCCGCTTCTGTAATTCGAAGAGGATGTCTTTTTGTCGAACGTACTAAAACCTTTTTAGATCGTTATTAATTTCATTTGAATGCGTGTGGTGGTCCTTGTCAGTCACGGGAATGAACGTGTGGAAAAGGAAAATGATAATATCCACGTCTTCACAAAACAACCATTTGAGGATAACAGAGCAAACAGGGATGTGATAAGGCAAATTGCAAAATATTATTCGGTCCCTTCGAGCAATGTTAAAATTATAACCGGACTGCGGTCGCGGAAGAAGGTTCTGGACATCAGCATCCCTTGACGGTGCTTTATGCATAATTCGTTACAATGATTTCACTGGCACCCTGTCTCCTTTCAGCTTTTGAATTTATCAACCTGGAAGCTTTAATTCCGTGAACATTGAATGAAGAATACAATTTTCTAGTTTCTTCTGTGTCTGAGTTACTGAGCATGAATTGTATTCCTAGTGAATCCAGGCGTCCTGCTTCCTCAGCAAGTCTTACCTGATCCATGTAGGAAAACCCTCCATCTATGTATGCTGTGAAATTCGACGACTTTGAGATCGGAGTATATGGTGGGTCAAAGTAAACGAAATCTCCAGCATTTGCATCCTTGGTAGCAGATTGAAAATCGCACAGCCTTAAATCCACATTTTTTAGGAGAGAAAACCAGGCGTTTACAAGATTCGAAGATGGTAGATGTGGATTTGTGTATCTGCCGAAGGGCACATTGAATTCTCCCCTTGAGTTCAACCTATAGAGGCCATTGAATGCGTGCCTGTTGAGATAAATGAAAATAATGGCCCTGCGCAGGTTATGTGTTCGGCGGATAGAGTTAAATTCACTCCTTGCCTCATAATAGCTCTCTTTTGAGTTTCTATATTCAATATTGTTCAATCCTTTTATGAGTTCTTCTGGGTTGTTTCTTATTT
>JAKARU010000278.1 GCA_021819225.1 Thermoplasmata archaeon | reverse complement strand
CTTGTTCGGATGGCTCAATTTTGCTGTGGTCTGTGCTTCCCTGTTGAAACGCGATGTGGTCTCTTCATCCAGGGAGGTCTTTATCATCTTTAGGGCAACGGTTCTACCGAGCATTTTATCTGTGCACTTGAACACAATGCCCTTTCCCCCCTCTCCGAGTTTCTTTATTACCACGTACCTTCCGTCAGAAAATGATTTCGGTCCATCCTCGCTCATTTCGCATTACTTCTTTTATAATAATATTAAATGGTTAATTAAATTTTCGAAGCCATTGTAACTCACTGCTACTATCCGGTGACTGTCTTCCAGGGTACGTTTGGGACTTTATGATCGCATAGTTGCACATTATCCTTTTTTAGTTTCCAATAATACCTAGGTCTTGCGGATTCATCTTTGCATTCTCTCTTCCTTATCTTTCAGTGGATCAAATGACCGTGGCACGTATATCAATGAGTTGATGTCTTGGGATCTTCGAGACTCCAACTAAGGATTGAAACCGGTTTATTATTGGCATAGCTACTTCCGTTACAATTTTATACAAATCTTCCATATGCATTTGCCTCCTTGCTTGTACTCAAGGAGGTATCCATCTTCATTTCATGAATATCCTATTCATGGTTTATATCTACACAAGATTCTGTACACTATCGAAAAGGCATATAATTAATCAATTTGGCCTCGAAAAAATTGGGCAATTCTTAAATAATCTTCTAAGATCTAGATCATAATGTCTGAAGAAAATAGGGCCTGGTTGCTTATAAGCAGGCCAGAGTCTTACTTTAGCAAAGACAATGTGAAGTTTGAGACAATCCTACTTCCAGAACTAAGTAAAGGCGAATTTCTTGTCAGAAATATATGGATATCATTTGATCCTACCCAGCTGAACTGGATGAAGAGAGACACATATATCGAAAAAATAGAAATTGGAGACCCGGTGCGATCTATTAATGTTGGGCAGGTCGTTAAATCTAATAATTCGAAATTCAAAGTTGGCGACATTGTAACAGGGATGTTTGGGTGGCAGGACTATTCAATCTCTGACGGTTCTTATGTGGACCATGTTATACCAATTCCTTCATTAAGCCCACCGTGGTATTCACTAAGCTTGTTTGGAATCACAGGGATGAGTGCATATTTCGGTGTCAAGGACATTGGAAGGGTGAAGGAAGGTGAGAGATTTGTTGTAAGTAGTGCAGCAGGTTCGGTAGGCTCAATCGCTGGACAGATATGTAAAATCATCGGGGCTCGCGTCGTTGGTATAGCTGGCGGCCAGGAAAAGTGCAAGTGGGTAATCAACGAGTTAGGTTTTGACGATTGTATAGATTACCAGTCGGAAAACGTTTCCCAGAGGCTATCTGAAATTTTTCCAGAAGGCATAGATGTTTACTTTGACAACGTCGGCGGGGAAATCCTCGATAACATTCTTACCAAAATAAGAATGAAGGGTAGAATAATTCTTTCAGGTGCAATTTCAAGCTATGGTTCACAGAATTTCTATCCACTCAGGAATTATCGATTTCTGACAACCAGAAGGGCAAGAATGGAGGGATTCATAGTGACCGATTATTACGAAAGATTTGGAGAAGCTTACAAGCAGTTAAGGGCTTGGGTCACTGACGGCAGGATAAGGCAAAAGGAGCAGCTTTTCCGTGGACTTGAGAGAGCTCCGGATATATTTATGAACCTATTCACTGGGAAAAACTTTGGAAAACAGATTCTCCAAATAACAGACTATCCTTGAACTCAATCAAAATGTGAATGGTATCACTCTGTTTAAAAGATAAGCCGCTATGTATTGAACAAATCCTTACTTTTTATATATGTATTTGTCAGCTAAGATAAAATTCTCTAAATATTTTTTTCCGGCTTTCCCGATTGGTAAGAATAGGCAGGGACCTAGAGACGATTAGAGATTATAAAGAATAATAAACCATCTGTAATCTGAATTGTAGCCTAGTTGTCAGTATCTTTGAGGGCCAGTCTATGTTTTTGTTAATTACTATTTATCAAAGAAAAAGTGGTATCTAACTGATTTATATATCTTTCAATATTTCAAATAATAAAATGTTCTCATCTACGACAGATACTACATCACTCTCCGGATCAAATGGAACGTACTCGTATAGAATAGCAACATCAAATAAAGCCTACAAACCGCTATCCTCATCCAGCTTCCTTATACTTAACGGGGGTTTCGATTTCCAAATTTATAGTATTAACAATTGTTTATTTGGTAACTTTTACAGAATCCGGTTCCCAATCAGGAACATCATGGTCTGTGACCTTCAACGGAACAACATTATCCTCCAAGACGAACACAATAACATTCTCACTTTCGAATGGAACGTACTCATACACAATCGGTAATGTGTCCGGATACAACATATCAAAATCTTCAGGTTCCATAACGGCCAGCGGAAAGAACGTGACACAGTCAATAACGTTCTCCTCAGTACCATCTATAACTCAACAACCAAAGAAGCCCCCCCTCTTCTTCTAACACCGATCTCTACATAATCATAGGTGCGGTTGTCGCGATAATGGTCGGGAAGAGGAAATAATCCAAACCAACTTTTGACCATCTCTAACTTTAGGTCAACTGTTTAGGTATA
>JAKARU010000277.1 GCA_021819225.1 Thermoplasmata archaeon | reverse complement strand
CGATTCCTTTGGGAAAATAATCAAAAATATATCAGGTGTTTCTAGGGAACTTAAAAATGTGAAGTTCTGGGAAGAGGTTTCCCCCTCCATAATGGCATCAGTGATAGTGCAGGACCTTCATGTGACAAAGGCCTTTTAGATCCCTTCACTCACCATTTACTTTTTTATAGATATTCAGGTATTCCAGTCCTTTCCTCACGCCCTTTTCCCATGATGGCTCATTTTTTCCAGAAATGTACTCCTTCACAGCTTTTTCATCCTGCAGCCCGAGGTATGGTATCATTGATTCGAGGAATCTTGAAGTGTATCCTGTTCCTTCGAAGAACCTGTCCAGTGTAGAAACGATTTCTTCCATGTTATCAATGATAAACTGCCTGTTCTGTGACTCTCCTGACGCAGCCATTATGGCCCTGAATGAATCCTGCTTCTTAATTTTTCCATCCCTGATCAGACCCCATACAGCTGAAAGATTTTCATCTCCCCTGAGGTGGCCCATTGCACTTATTATCTTGATTTTATCTTCATCTACCTTGAGTGTGTCAAGCTTTTTCAGGAGACCACTGAGATCATTTCTAGCCATTGCATAGGCATATGCCACAGACTGCCTTTCATCCGGTGATACTTTCTCAAAATCACTGAACCTGTTTGCAGTCTTCTTTGCATAGTCCAGATCAATCAGTGATAGAACTGATTGCATCCTTCCCCTGATTACTGTTATATTTATCGGTTCGCCACTCCTGAATGCCCCAAGATTGTCCAGCTTACCGTTAAGATATGATATGCCAAATGAGTCTATCTTCCTTGAATTGTGCAGAATATTATGAAGACTCAATATTATACCTGATATTTCATCCATAACCATGTATTCCATGTCAGATTGGAACATATTCATAATGCCTATGAGCTCATCAATGGAAATTTTTCCAGAGAAGTAAAGGGATGAATAATCAGAAATAAGTCCCCATCTTGAAAATTTATCCATGGTGCCTGATGCAGCCTTCTTTATGCCTTCAGTCAGATCACTATCATATTTTACCCTGTAAAATCCAGTTCTATTACTGTTTATATACTGGAAATTCTGTAAGGGTATTTCCATTTCCTCCTGCTCCATCAGGAATGATCTAACTCCATCGGAATATACCACAGTCAAGGGTATTGGCCAGAGTGTGTTGTCAGGGCTGCCATCAAGGAAGAATCTTGTTTGATGAAGCTTTATCTTGTTGCCGCTCAGGGATGCTTCAATCTGTGGATATCCAGCCTTTGTAATCCAGGCATCCATTATCTTTGAAACAGGTTTCTTTGAAACTTTCTCTATTGATTCCCAGAGATTCTGTCCTACCGCATTGCCAAAACTGTGCTCCTTAAGGTATGCCCTTACCCCATTTCTGAAATTATCCGGGTCCACAAAAGCTTCGATCATCCTTAGAATGCTGCCGCCTTTACCATAGCTTATCTCATCGAAGATCTGTGATATTTCATCAGGATTTTTAACATCTACGTGAATTGGGTGGGTATTCCTCAGGCTGTCTCCCGTCATTGCTCCACCTGTCTCTCCTGTTACCATCTCGCCCATAATTTCCCACTCAGGATGTTTATGTTCAAGTGCCTTATAGCTCATGAAAGTTGCAAAACTTTCATTGAGCCACAGATCGTCCCACCATTTCATCGTGACCAGATCACCGAACCACTGGTGAGCAAGTTCATGTGAGATTACTTCATCAACCCTTTTGAGAATGGCTGAACTTGTACTCTCATTTACCATCAACTCTATTTCCCTGAAAGTGATCGCACCCCAGTTCTCCATTGCTCCAAAAGCAAATTCAGGAACAGCTATGAGGTGTAGCTTGGGCAACTGGTATTTTATGTCGAAGTAGTCCTCGAAGAATGTCAGTGTGTCAGAAGCCATGCCTATGGGTATCTTGCTTGCCTGTATCTTTCCCTTTGCAGATGCCAGATAGATCGGTTTTTCCTCGTGTTTTCCTTCCACTATGTCATACCTTGAAGCCCCCATGTAAAGAAGGTATGTTGACATTCTTGGTGTTGTCTGGAATGTGATTATCTTTCTGCCTTCGTGATCCTCAATCTTTTCAGGAGGCATGTTTGAAATACCATCATAATCGGATGGAATATCCATGGTTACCCTGAATTCTGCCTTGAATTCTGGATTGTCAACACATGGAAATGCATATCTGGCACCTGTGGCTTCAAACTGTGTACTGACGAATACAAATCCATTTTCTCTGGAATAGTAAATTCCATTGAGACTCTCATCGATCTTCCCTGAAAAATATATCTCAATTTCAAATTTACCAGCATATGGTACCAGGCATTTAATCAACTGTTCTTCCTCATCTGTTTCGAATGGAGTTTCCTTTCCATTCACCTTGAAACTCTCTATGGCTATCCCCGAATAATTCAACCATATAGATTTGTCTGATTCCCCGGATATGGTTTCATGCCCTGAAAATCTCAGTTTTTCAACGTCTATTTTATAATGTATATCATATCCTGATATCTTTTTCATAAGATTCCATAGAATGATTATATATAAAAAATTACGGTACAGGTTTTATGAGCATAATAATAGATACTGACTGTACTGACTACGATCCTG
>JAKARU010000276.1 GCA_021819225.1 Thermoplasmata archaeon | reverse complement strand
TGGCACTTTTCCCAATATATTTGCGGCAAGTGTTAGGAATCTAGTCACTCGGTCATTCTTGGATTCTGCACTCTCATTACCATTATCAAGACCAAGCCAAAAACTTGCAATCTTTCTCATTTCCTGCATGTCATTATCAATTACGATACCTGAATACCGGTTCTTGTCCTGGCGAAGTATTGCTTGGGCATAATCTTCATGTTTGCATTTCCTAAAAAGTGTGTCCATTTCTTCTAGGTAATGACTAAATGCTGTATGACCGATGTCATGAACTGCAGAAGCAAATATTAGTGCTTGGATATCCTCGTCGTCGCATAGAAGTCTGAAATCTGGAGACTCATCGTCCGAATATAAGGCCCGAATATATTGGAAAACGACGCCCATCGTCCCAAGTGAGTGCCCAAAACGTGTATGTCTAGCTCCTGGAAAGGCCATGTATGTATGACTGAGTTGGAGAAAATTCGAGAGGCGCTTCATCGGTGGGGAGTCTATAAGATATTTAATCCTTGCAGAATGCTCAATATTTCCTGATATTGGTAACCTTATGATTTTTTGAGGTATAGCAGAAAGTTCCGGTATATTTTTAGTCGCGCCATATTCTGGAATGGCCTTGCCCAAATCCTCAAACAAAGAACGCACATTTTTATAGTACCTAAGGTCGTTGTCTTCTTCAGGTTTAATGCTTGGACCCTCTAAATCTCCCGAGATAGGGGCCACAAGACGACCATAAATTATTTTGAGCATTCCAAGCGTCCGCTTGGTTCTCGGGTCCCTCACGATCCAGTCTTTTGTCATTTTTTTCAAAAATTCAGTCCTTATCCTCTGCTTTTCATGATTCTCGGAGGGAGAATCTAGAAAACCAAGGATTTTTCCCATCATTCTTCCGAACATATAAAGATCAAGCCATGGTCTGTCAAGTGTTCTATAATTTTTCTTCAGTACAACAAATGCCCTATGGTCTTTTACTTTGTGAATTTCGTAAGGAAATTCATTGGGGAGATTATTTCCGGAAGTAAAGGCAATTTCTATTTCATCATATGTGGATGTCTCTTTTGAAAGAGGTCTCGAATTGCCAACATCAATAATCTTCACCCTCGGTCCAGAACTGTTTTCATTCGAAATGACAAGGCAATTGTCTGCTTTTAGATCCCAGTGGATCAAATTCTGCTCGTGAATGTGTTCCAAACCCCGAAGTACCTGTCGAAAAAGGGAAATCACATCGCTCAGGCTATTAGAGTGCTTATAGATGTAAGTGTCAATAGGCAAGGATTCCGGTATCCACTCATAAAGTGAAATTGGAATGTTAAATTCCGCGCGATCATCCAAAGAAAGTTTGATTGATGATAAACTGAATAATGTAAGAACATTGTTATGATACAGAGATGCACTGTTTATTGCTTCCTGGTTTGCAGAATCAAACTGGGTTTTCAAGACATTTACATCGACTATCGAGTGTTTGACCGGATCGAGCAGATTCTCGAAACTTGATGGGCGGGCAATCTTCATAGCATACTGCCTTTTAGCAAGTATTCCCGTTCCCCACACTTGGAATATTATACCTCCCCCACCATGACGAATTTCTCCCTCCTTCCTGAACTCAATTTCAGGGAAGGCATCTAATTTAACGACTTTCTTCCTTATCTCGAGCTTTCCAGGCTGGCCCGAATCATTTGACACAAAAGTATAAAGAACTTCTTTTCTTAACCTTGCTTTTCTGGAGATTGCATCGAGAATGAGTGCAATATCCTTATTTAGAATATCCTGATCGGAAGGACTCGGAACCATTTCAGCGGTTATTTACCAAGTAATATAAAAATGTTAACTCTGGAATTTAACCTGAATACTTTAGATCTATCTTGTCTATACATATAAATATTGATGAAATAAGTTCATTAAACACCCTGCAGTTCTGGGTTAAGTTGCACACCCTCATATCCAAATTCTTGTTGGTCAAAGATTAAACTTCTTTTTCCTCACTTCCAGGATAAGCATGAAGGGCGCAATACATTTATCAGTGAAATTGGCCTTTATTAATATGGATGATCTTGACTTAATAAAAGAAGTTCTCGAAAAATGGAAAATTTCTGGAGAGCTGGAGCTAAGGAAGCTTACTGCTCTTAACATCACGGACTGGAGAGATTATTTTAAGCAGGAGATATCAGAAATAGAAAAACTCCTTGACAGTTCAGTAGAAGATGCACATGAGCGACTGACTTCCATGCTCTCGTTCGCAGGGGTAGTTGCGAACGCAAGACCCCTTATCTCCGCTTCTCTTTTGCGTTATTTCAGGGATATTACCAGACTTATAAGGAAGATCGGTGAAGGTATTGGAGTAACCGAAACTGATATAACAATTGGCTTTCCTTTCACCGTTGAGGTCTCATTCAGCATTTCTGAGCACAATATCCCTAAATAAGCACCTTCCGGTTCCTACGACATTGACAAGATACAGAATCAGATGCGTGCAGCCAGGCGGCATCAAACCAAGTCTGAATCTACTTTGATAAAATGTATCTGAGGTGGTTCCCTGAACGAAACCTATCTCAACCTGGAATGCGTCCTTTCTGGGCGTCCAGCAGGCATCATCGGCATAAGCAACACCCACCGTTGCTCCG
>JAKARU010000275.1 GCA_021819225.1 Thermoplasmata archaeon | reverse complement strand
GAAAGTGCTGATAACCTGTTTTCAAGGTTTTCGTCCCCCTTCACATAATTCTTGAGTTCATCAATAGCGTTTACAACCTTTCTGACCTCCATTGTCTGTATGTCCTTGATCAGGATATCTATATTGTTTTCCCTTCTCTGTTCGGGTTTTAGTCCTTTCGCAGTGCTTTCCACTGAATCATCGATGTGGTTTGCTTCCCTAGTTTCTTCCTTTCTTGCACCGCCTATTTTCCTTTCAAATATGGCATCCAGTGTTAATTCTCCTCTCCAGAGATCTGAAGCTTCCAGTTCAACAGTTCCCTTCAGGTGCCCACTTGTTTCAGGGATTAGCCTTGATTCTAATTCCCTGTAATCATTTATCTTCAGGTTTGACATTGATATTTTGGTCTGCCCGATCACATCAAATGGACCAAGTAGCCCATTAAGGTTTATGACAAGGCTCTCCATGTCAACTATTGGTCTGATCTTGAACACAATGGAAAACTCTTCTCCTTCCCGAAGGGAGCCAGAAAGTGCGTAAGAAACAGACATTTTTACATAATTTGATGGATCGTTTGTGGAGTCAACAATGGTAAAGATTGCATCACGTACCATATCGTTAAGGTATGCGTAATCACCGTTGTGCTTGAATTTAATCATATAATCTGGTATCTTCAGTTTTCTGAGATTTATCCTGTCTTCATTATCTGAATACTTAATTAACTCATCTATTGCCTTTGTTGCACCAACCCGTGAACATATGAGTATTATGATGGCTTTCATCTGAGCATCTGAAGAAGAAAGAAGTGAGAGGATCTGCGACTCAAACTTCTTGAAAATATCTGGCTTATAGGAACAGCACTCCAGAACGAATGTACCGGACGATAATGCCAGTTCAGGATTATCGGATGACATATTCTTCACAGCCTCTGGAACATAGATTTCAAATTCATCCCTCCATGACTGCTTCACATACTGGCTCATTTCAGCAAAGCCTCTTGATCTATCTTCAATCTTTTCTGACCTGAATAGCTGAATCAATGACTCAAGATCCTTATCCCTTTTCCTTTCCTTTTCCTCCTCCTCCAGCCTTGAAAGTGAATTCTTGAAATAGGTTACATTCTTTTCATCAATCTTCCTGCTTTCCATTATGCCCCTAAGTGATATGAGCAGATTGCTGAGAAGCACCTCCTCGCTTGGATTTGTAAATGTAGATTCGATGAGTGTCCTGACATACTTTATGTTATTTCTTTCTACCGGTGTTATATCCTTCCTTTTCTCTATTTTCCTGCATTCCTTAAATATTCTTGACGCGAGTTCGTTCTTGCTCTTGAATGTGTCTTCCTTTGCCATACTCATCCTCTCAATCTGAACCGACGCTTTTCTGTCGGCTCTTCCTCACCGCCAATCATTTCCACAATCAGGCTGTTCAGCTCTGGCGGAATGAGAATCTTTCTCTTTACCAGTCCTTTCTTTACCTGCGTTATGAGATTGTACATCTTCTTCTGGTCAAAGACCTCATTATTTTTTGCCACAGTTTCCAGTACTTCCCTTAGGAAGTCCAGATCTTCAAACCTGTTTTCCATTATGGATTCCTCGACGAGGGTGAACAGATCTTTCCTGGCTATATCGAAATTCTTCAGAATGGAAATGCTCTGATCAATCTCAGAAGATGACATTTTCCTGCTTGTGGAATATTTTGACCATGTCCTGAAAAGTGTTGGTATTGTTGTGAATAAAGTTCTTCCCATGTTTACATTTGAATCCTTCTTCAACATGTTTGACATGAGTACCTCATTTATCTGTCCATAATTTGATGAACTGAGATTCTTGAGAAACTGAACCAGGTTTCTTCCTCCTACAGTATTTGGATCACACTGTATCAGTACAGGCATAATATTGCCAATGAGATCATCATCAGAACCCTTTGCCTTTTCCTCCTCAACATTATTTTCAAGGTACTTTACTGTGGCATCAATGAGATCGTCCCTGAATCCACTTTTTCTGATGATATCTCCCACGATCTGGAAATATTCCTCCTTTTTCCCGTATGATTCCATTTTAGAAACTTTCAGTGCAGTATTTATTGCCATGGATGGCTCAGCATTGCTGCATATGGATTTTATTATTCTTGATATGAATATATTAGCCAGGGTTGTTCTCTGGCTACTCTGCGGAAGATCGCTAGAATCCCCAATTTCATACACTTTACCGGTCTCAATCAGACGGAAATATTCATTGGACACAGATCGAATAAGGCTATCTTCTCCTGGAATCTCAACAGTCTTTCCGGTATAGTTTATGATCACATGTGAACTGTTATCAATGGCTGGAAGTGTACATACCAGATCAAAAATTGCCTCATCCTGTGATGGCGGGGCATCGTATGTAGAGTAACTAAGCACCAACCATGGTGGGAATAGGCTTTCCAGAGTCATTATCTGCCTGAACATTGAAGTAAGATCTGTAGATATTACACCGATTTTTATCTGCTCCTGGAAAATATTGAGGAAGAGGCCATACAGGACATCCCTGGAAAATTCCTTCTTTTTGTCTGATATTAATTCTTCTCCGTAAGACTGGTCATTGACATCTATTTCTATGTTCACAACTGGAAGTTGCATGAAGTTTCCATTAGCCAGTTTCAGTTTCTCT
>JAKARU010000274.1 GCA_021819225.1 Thermoplasmata archaeon | reverse complement strand
ATCTAAAAAAATTGGAAAAATGAAAGAAGCTCTTTGCGCACACGTATACATGGGAGATTATTATGTGCCAGTAGAACCCACTAATATAGTTAATTCCCTGAAATATGCTTTAAGTGATAGAAGCAATTTTGCATTTGATAATGCTTCGGCTGGGAAAGATAAGTTGGTTTTTAGGGTAGGAAAGAAATCAGAAATAGATCTTGGATATCATATGGTAGCGATAACTTCTAAACCAGGAAATAAAGCAAACAACAAAAATAAGATTGACGAGTTTTACAAACTTAAATCAACACTGGACTTCGTAATAAAGACAGGAATGAAAGTAAGACTAACCCCTCTTATATCTTCAAAGAGAATTTTTTACCCGATGTTTGAATGGGATAATGCTCCAAGCTGGGTCGTGAATCTCGAGATGGACAAGGTGAGGATAGATAGACTCAATATAGTGAAAAGAGAGTTGGAACTCATATCCAATGTATCTACAATTGACAGGTCTGAGAGTTCACTGTCAAGAGTAATTATTGAGATGAATAGAAGCAGAAGAGGAATTTTTTCAATTTTATGGAGATATCTGTCCAAGGAAGAAAGCCGTATAGATTTGAGAAAATATCCAAAGACAATGGATGGAGTTGTGTGGTATATGGAAGAATTTAAAAAAGAGTTAAACAAAGAACGGATGGAAAGGGTAGTTGATGAGGCATGTGGCATTTCTAGGAAGGGCCCAGAATCTAACAATGATAACACCTGGATGCTTCGAGAGTCCATGAAATTGTACATAAAGTACTTTGATCATGATGACGAGGATTTAAAACAAAAAATCTCAGGGACCATATGGAATTATGCCAGTAGAGAAAGCAAGTATGCAGGAAAGGAAGCAAAACAGCATTGTATAGGTTTTGCAGAAGCATTTGTTGGGTTAATGAGATCGGAGTTTAAAAATAAGATGCCGGCAAATGATAGAAGAAAGGATCTAATCTACCAATTTGCCCTAATGTATAATATTGAGATGTGGAGAAGAAAAAAAGAAGCTAAAGGAGAAGGTGAAAAAGATGATTGAAAATATAAGAGAATATATGTATTCAAAATTCGGTGAGAACTGGTTTGCTAAAGAGGAAGAAGGGATACCTGCAATGGCACAAAATAAGAGGAGGGTGATTACTCTCTATGTCTTAAGAGAGACCATAGGGCCCATGATAGATAGAAGTGATGACCCAGAATCTACGATAACCTTAGTAATGCAGTTAGATTCTGGAATCGAGAAAGAAATAGTGGAAATTCCTGCGAGAAAGTTCAAGTCAAAGGAGAAACTGATGGGACTTAAGCTATGTCGTATGTTCAATGTGATTGATCCGAGATATGAGTATAACAAAGTTAAGGAAATTCCTTACCTCGGAAATCCAAATTCTGCAATTTTTGGAGACAGTGTTGTCGAGGGCGGCGATGCGGGACAGGCAATGCTCCCATCAAGGGTATTTTATTCCTCTTCATATAGCATCAGGAGTAGACCTGATATTACCAAGCAACTGACCCATAATTCTCTATCAGAAGCAGGCACAATGTGGGATAGAAGTACTGGAACCAATAGAACGAGCCTTTTCAATACAGAATATATTATTCCTGGAGTCTTTTTTCCATCTTTCATAACAATTAGGAACCCGACTCCAGAGACATTAATTCACATAATTCTATCCTTAAGGGAAAGAAGTTATGGGGCTCAAACATCCATTACAGGTCCAAATATAAAGAACAATATTGTTGGAATTTACTGCGGTGAAGAGGAACTTCCCATTACGTCATACACAGTTTCCAGGGACATGCAATCAAAGCTAAATGATAAGCTTACAAATGATTCATTAAGGGAGATGATAAATGATTATGTCCTAAATTCAATGGATGGGACCGAAAAAGGGAAATTAACTTCTAAAGATGACCTGAATGACTTTCTAAAGTGGATTGACCATCTTTCATCTTCCGAACTATCTGAAGTATATAATTCACTAAAAGAAGATGCTAATGAACTGATAAAATATGCAAACATTGTAAACCCAGAGAAGTCAGAGAGAAGGAGTAAGCCAAAAGGAAAAAACAAGAAGGAAGAAAAGGGTGAAACGGATGGGACTAGTGAAGAATTATGAAATGACTATTCTATCTCCACTATATTACAGGAGCAGAATAGAATCTGGAGCTGCTGGTGCTACCATAACATCCCCTTGGATTGGAGACATTGCAATGATGTATGCTATTAATAATACTCTTGGATTAAAACAAGTAAAATTTGGGTATAATTCACATAAACCAGACTATTCTGAAATAATGGATTTAGGCTTTAAGTTGAGTATACTAGAACCAGCATCTCAGGTAAGATTTACAAAAGTTTTCGATATTGCTACAAGTTTCATAAGTGAGGGGTACCCGCAAGGAAAGGCAATTGCGGATTCAGCAAGGGCACCTATGAGAAACTGGTTAAAGCGTCAGGGACTAGAGCCTGGGAACAAATTTATTTTTTCACTGTTTGTTGATGATGAAAAAATTGAATTCCCAGAAAATTTTACAGTTAGAATAGGAAACTCAAAAGAGTGTCTTGGAGAAGTGAGGGAAATAGAAAATAATCATCCCAAGGAAGTAACTATGAACC
>JAKARU010000273.1 GCA_021819225.1 Thermoplasmata archaeon | reverse complement strand
CGATCTTGAAGCATTGTCAAGTTTGGTCTCCCTCAGTGTTTCTCTCAGGTCTATGCTTCTGCTGATGTCCTCCCCAAGAAGCGCCCTTAATTTATTAAACACATCGAGTGTTGTGGAATTGCCCGTTTCATACAGTGAAATAGATCTTCTTGATATACCAATTTTTCCTGATACATAGCCTATAGAACAGCCCTTTTTTGCCCTGAGTTCCTGCATTTTTTTTCCATCAATATTCACGTAATATCCACCAGGACCTGAGTACATTGTTGGCCTGTTACCTTTCACATATTCTCTGAAAGTTTCAATAGTCATGATTGGGATTTTGTGCCTGAAGTACATTACGTTATCTTCAAGTTCTCCCGACCCTGATCTGTAACCAATAATAATCGGAACAAGGTCCATGCTGGTCGATAATCTGTACAATTCTGAAGCCATGTCGATTTTCAGTGTATCTACGTTATAAACACTTTTTAGGATGACAGTCTCCTCACTACCCTTAGCTAAAATATCAAAGCTGAGTGACCCTTCCATATCAATCTCGATTGGTAAATAGTCATTTGCCCTCAGAATTGTCATCAAATTCCTGTTTGCCCAGGTACGATAGTCTTCCACTGAGCATGTAAATTGCTAAACTCATATATTAGTTTTATTTTTATTTACTGCAATTTTAATTAATTATCCATCCATTATCCCATAAGAAATTTCTCCCTGATTCTTGAGATGGCTTCATCTGGCACTTCGGAATCCCTGATCTCATAAAGGTCCTTTGGAGCCTCACCGAGAGTAGCTTCCACCCTGTCAAGCAACCCTCTTCGGAAAAGATGTATCCTGATTCTGTCTCCAGGTTTATAATCTTTCAGGCTGTCGATAAACATAGATTCTCCTCTTTCTCTCAATGGTTTCAGAAATCTTGAGTCCATCCTGAAACTGTCTATTGCAACTATCTCATCTTCGGGCATAACTCCAGCCTTCTGACCTGGAGAATCTTCCATAACAGAATATACTGTGGTCTTATCCTTTTTAACAATTAATCCAAGAAATGGAAGCGTCTGGTTGTATCCCTTATCCAGTCCATCATATTTTTCCTCCAGAACCATCCCTATTTTCTTCAGTTCTGATACAAAATCAATACTATCTGTACCCCTCACATATTTTGCAAAGAATGGTCCAAAATCCAGGGATGATACCTCAGACAGTGTAGTCAGCAGATCTTTTTCATTGAATCCACGGCCATCCTTGTTGTATTTTTCTATCATATGCCTGAATACATCATCAAGACTTTTCTGGCCCTTTGTATATTCGCATATCCTTGAACTTATCATGAAGCCAAGTATTTCTCCCTTCAGGTAATAGGAAACATAACTGTTCAGGTTATTTGGGGATTCACGGTATAGCTTTATCCACGCGTCAAAGGAAGATTCGGATGCAGATTCATACCTGGTTCCAGGGGTCATATCATATGCCCTGAAAACCTCTGATATATGCTTGAAATACTCTTCTCTTGAAATAATTCCACTCCTGAGCAGGATTATATATGCATAAAAGTTAGTGATCCCCTCAGATACCCAGAGCAATGTACTGTAATTCTCCTCTCTGTAATTAAACGGGCCGAGTTCAACAGGCCTGATCCGCTTTACATTCCACAGGTGAAAATACTCGTGCGAAACAACTGAAAGAAATGACTGGTAATCCCTTTTGTCCCCAAATGCAAATCTGTTGAAATCTATGGTGTTTGAGTTCAGGTGCTCCAGTCCACCAGACCCTCTATCAGTAAGGTGCATTATGAACACATACCTTTTATAGGGGAGGTTCCCAAATATTGTTCTGGATGTTTCCACTATTTTCCTGACATCTTCCACAAGTTTATCTGTATTCTCGTTTCCCTTTCCATAGAGCGCAATTTCGTGCTCCCTTCCATCTACAGTGAAAAGCAGAGAACGGTGCTTTCCTATCTCTATTGGGGAGTCGGCAAATATATCATAGTTTGTTGCCCTGAACCTGTTGTCACCAATTTTTTCAAGACCGGTAGAAACCTTCCAGTCCTCATATGGCTTGATGATCAACTCTATGGATTGATCCTTGTATCCTTCTATATACATGAAAACGTTTGTTCCATTGAGATATCCGTGGGTTGTATCCAGATGACTTCCTCTTACTGAGAATTCTCCAGCATATACCTCATATGAAACACTGAATGTCTTATTATTTCCGTTTATTAATTTCCACGTGGATTTATCCTTTCTCTGAATTTCTATATTTTCATTTTCTGGTGTTCTGGCTCTCAGCATTCTAACGTTCCTGGCATAATCCCTTATGGCATAGGAGCCCGGTGTCCAAGCAGGCATTGTTAACATAGTTATATCTTCTGACACTGAGTCAATGTTCATTGTAACCTGAAAGAAGCCGTTTTGGGGTTCCCGCATTTCTAATATATATCCCAATTTCATTATTTTATCACTCTCACATTTTCAAAATTCATTTAAATCTTTCTCTTCATTCCCTCTGCCATAGATTCTGCAAAATATGTTATGAATATATCAGCACCTGCCCTGAATACAGAGGTAACATATTCATTTATGGCGGACTCTGATACGAAGCCATTTTTCACTGCATTAATTATCATGTTATATTCACCG
>JAKARU010000272.1 GCA_021819225.1 Thermoplasmata archaeon | reverse complement strand
TTTGAAGTCACGGGGCCTGTGGATTCCATAACGCTGACAGGGTTTGTTGTTTACCTTGGCGAGAAGGGAGGTCTTGTGAGAAGATGTTCAGAGTGCAGGAAAAGCACCGACGACATAAAGTGTCCTGATCATCCAGATGCCGAGATGTTTCTTGATCTTTATGCCTATTTTACACTTGAGGATGGTACAGGGGATATCCCATGTACCGCAGGCCGAACCCCGCTTATGGATATTTTAAATATAAAGGATGAGGACCTGAACCTAACAAAACCAAAATACAGCAAGAATGACATAATAACCAAGATTGAGGAGGCATTAATGCCCGGCCCCCTCGTCTTTACAGGTGATGCATCTTCCGGATCAAATGGCATCTCATTCAGGGTCAGGAAGATACAGAAAATCAGTGAACCAGAATTGAGGCTTTACTCTCAGTTACCGGGGGACGAGATATTATGATGGCACGGAAACGCGAGAGCTCAAAATGGGTCTTCTCAAAGGAGCTTAAGGATACAACGTTTGTTGAGGAAATGCCTGAAAATGAAAGGGGAAAACCTTTTGTGGTAACGCCACTTGGAACCAGGATAAAGAGGATTCTCATTGCAGGGATAGTAACAGCGAAGAACAGCGAGGAAAATCTAACCAAGTTGACAGTAGCTGACAACCTTGGATCCTTTTATGTATCAGTTTTCAAGAATGAATACCAGCCAGGCCTGAAGGAAGAGGCAGATTCCCTTGAAATAAATGCAAAGGTAGTGATAATGGGGAGGGTCAACTCATTCAAGACAGAGGAGGGTGTGCTTTACCTAAACATAAACCCCGAGAAGATAATGCATGGCGATTCGTTGTCATTGGCATACTGGGCGGCAAGGGCAACATTTGTCGTCAGAAGAAAGATACTCGCTATTCAGGAAATGAAGAAGCTTGAATCTCCGGATAAACAGAAGATTACTGCCATGGGATATTCAGTGGAGGAAGCTGAATGTGCGCTAAGACACATAGATCATTACAAAACATACAATGTGACTGAAATGCTTGCAGCTGTGATGAGTTCGTCTAAAATGCCCTCTGATTCCCAGGAAGAATCAGGCAACAAAGAAAAGGTTATGATTTTCATAAAGACCCATTCAGATCCACAGAAGGGCTGCAGGTACGAGGACATAATAGCATACATGAAGGACAATGGCATGGAACAGGCAGATACAGATGAATTGCTTAATCAGCTGGGTGCGGATGGCGACATCTATGAGGTCTCCCTTAAGCGATATAAGGCTGTTTGATCCCCTGAAGCATTAGATTAAATCACGAAACAAATATCTGAATGCAGCCTCACTCAGAGATATCCTTTTAAGGTAATCGCCCTCACCGTATGTTTCTATTATATTCATGCATTCCTTTGCGAGTTTTCCACTTTCATCAAATTTATTCAAGTCCTTCCACCTTGGAAAGACCTCCCTTTCCTCCAGTGTGTTGTGATCAACAAGCAATCTGAAATAAAGTGGAATTCTGTCGTTATATGTCTTGATATTTCCTTCATCATACCACTTCTTTAGATTTGTAGCCAGGGTGTTTATCAATTTGTGGTCAGCTTTTATCTTCTCGATCTTTTCCGCATATTGTTTATGATCCTCCCATTGTGGTTCTATCAATTCTGGAAAGACTATTTTCTCCTCAACCTCGACATGAACATTCATTAAAAAACCATGAAACGAAGAGAATTCTTCATTTGATATCCCTGTAACCTGCTTCTCTTTCATACGCTTCATAGCAAGATGTTCAATCATAAGTATTTCAACAATGTCAGCCACATTAGTGAAGAGATTTAATGTGGATAACCTTTAGCAAATATAAAGAGGTTTTATGAAAATCTCTTCCGTGAATCAGTGAGTAGTGCCACGATGATTCGACTAATGTTGCTATATAAATAGTATCATTCTGATTATAACCAGTTATGCCCTAATATATTGTTTGTCGTATGAATTTAATGCTTTTGAAATAGAAGGAATGGTAAAAACAGTGAACTAGAAAAATAGAAAGACGATAACGATTAAAGCCCTTTTGTTCCTTATGCCCTTAGATATCATAGAACCACATCCTTTATGGCAAATTCATCCTCTGAAACAACCGGTTTCGAAAGCCCTGTTATCTCAATGGCTATGTTAGTGTAGAAAGTGAAGTTGGAGCTTGGGAAATTAAACCATCCACAAATGAACATGCAACGGACAGAAAAGTTGTAAAGTGCATGGCTGCTACTTGAACTTTCATTTTTAAATTGCAAAGTACACTTATATGAACCGTTTTTTGATAAGCTTGGTATGTATGTATTTGGGTATATTGATCTAGGGGATAGGGAGAGGTTGGATAGTTTACCTGATGGGGGGAAGATAAAAAAGCCGTCAGTTACCTGAGTCCAGCAATTCAATCCAGGAGCACTCAGATTCTGGGATATGACGAGACTCTTCGGATGCAGATTGGACGGAAGTGACCCGGAGACATTTAAAATTAAACCGAACCAGGGGCGCTGCCCTTCGGTCGACTGGTAACACTCATATCCATGTATGGAAATAAGCAGGGTTGTATTCGTATATCCGGTTTCGTTTATTACAGCAGATGCGTTAAAATATGGTGAAAAGAGTGGACAGG
>JAKARU010000271.1 GCA_021819225.1 Thermoplasmata archaeon | reverse complement strand
TCCTTTGACCATTTCCTTATCTCCAACCAAAAGCCATATCATAGTTCCATATGGAATGAAACAATATGTAATATATCAAAAAACGTCCAGGAAACTGCACCTTATGGATACTATTTTCCAAACATCCATTTGGTCTCATCAGGACTCCCTTTTCCATTCATCCTTAAAGTAACCAGAGGATTAGTCCTGTTCAATCAAAGTGGAATTACAATAGTGAGTTGATCTCTTGAATCCAGAAGACTCAAGTGAACCAGATATCCTGAACGTAAATGAGATCTATAAAAGTTTTGGCATTTTCAATAAACATCAGGTTATCAAGGGAATTAGCCTTAAAATTTCTAAGGGAAAGTGTGTAGTCCTAATGGGAGACAATGGAGCTGGAAAGACGACATTGCTCAAAATTATTTGCGGTTTATTGAATCAGGACAGTGGCCATGTTCATCTCAACGGTAAAATCTCATATGTGCCTGAAGTATCATCCATATACCCCTATTTATCAGCAAGAGAATCTATAGACCTATTTTCAAATTTTGGCGAAGTAATGTATGACACCAATTCTCTTCTGGATATGCTCAAGCTCCCTAAAGATTCAAAAAATTATTCAAAAGACTACTCCAAGGGTACAAAGAGGAAAACTTCACTTGGCATGGTAATGTCCACCCAATCTGACCTGTTTATTCTTGATGAACCGTTTGAAGGCTTAGATCCCAAGGTATCCGGAGATATCGTGGAAATAATTTTAAGCCTTAAGAAGAAATCAAAGAGCTTTCTTATTGCTTCCCATGATCTACTCTATTCTGACATTATTGCAGACGAAATTATCAAAATCAAGGAAGGCACGCTTGATAATAGATCACTAAAATCAGATAAGAATTCCATAATTATAAGATTTCAATCATCAGAGGAAACTGTTGCTACCTTTCTCAGGGAGATTGATGCAGATTTTGATATTTCACTCTACCCTGAGGTAGAGGTTCACTGGAATGGAGAACGTTCCGCAATAATAAAGAAAATGGTAGAAAATGGAATTGAGTTTGATGAAATAAGGGATGTTCATCTGAGAGACAGATTAGGGAGGCTCTGAATGAAATCTTCCAGAGTTTTCTGGCCATTCCTCAAGAAAGAGGTCAAAATGATCCTGAAATCCAACATTTATCTTCTCATAATGCTTCTCGATGTGGTAATTTCCATACTTGCCTCAATTCTTACAATAACCGGTTCAATAGATGAGAAACACATTGTACTTCAGATTTCACTCATTCCATATTTCACAAATCTCTACAATTTTTTTGTAATTTTCATGATCGCGCCTGCTATTTCAATATCAGATGAAAGAGAGAACGGTACATGGGACATAATCAATGTAAAAGTTGGAAATGATACATCACCAATTCTGGCAAAGATAGCCTCACAGCTCGCTTTTGCTTTTATCTTGATAGTGGTTTCCACCCTGACCTTCATGCTCATTTATTTATCCTACTTCAGCACATTTCCCTCTGTAACATTAACAGAGGTTTCAAAATCTATTATAACGCTGCAGGGAAACTTTACAGGAACTTTCAAAACTGTTAATACCACTTCTACAAAAGTTGGCATTCCAGATTCCTTAATCAGTACAGTGGAAATGGTCATTGTTGCATTCCTTACAGTTATTCCAGTAGTGATGATCTCAGTTCTTTCTTCTAAATTTTTCAGGACGAAGATAAACTCAATAATATTTGTCATTGGATACTACATGGCAATGATTGCGTTGTTCACATTACTCTCAATTAAGAACACTTCTGCCATATTTGAACTCAAGGCACTGATCGACTCGTTAAACCCACAATTCCTCTTTACAGTTACATCGACCCTATTCAGCTTTGCAAACATTACCCTAATAACCTCCTACGGGAACATAGTAGTTTCATACGCGACAGCACAGGCACCACTATTTTCATACTTTGCATACATTATCCTGATTGTAACAGCAAGTCTCATTTTTGTGTTTTTTCCAAAAGGAGGTGAGATTTTAACATGGTTAAGAAAGAGAAAGCAATAATAATAGTATTGATAGTAGTGGTAATACTTTTTGCCGGATTTGTGCTTCCAGGATTAATTGATAACAGGGGAGAAAAGGTTAGCATCTCCCCACCACCATCTCCAGGTGGGAAAAGCCCTTCATCCTTCAAAATTCTTCTTGATAAGTCATTTTCTGGCATCAAATCTGTTAATTACACCTTCTCAGTGGAATCCAATTTTACAAACATAACGGTTGAAACATGGAACAATGGAACCAATGGCTGGACTTGCAGTGTAACCAATCCAAATGGAACCATCGAAACAGATGGAACAGTTCAAGCCAGGACTTCGGCGTCTTCAACATTTGTATTTTATAAGAGTAATAAGATAGTATATGGAGAATGGAATGTAAATATAAATTCATCATCAAATGTGAAGGGAAGCGTGATCATAACGGGAAACTACTAAAGAGGTTACTGTTCTGGCAGTCCATAAATTGACCCGCATCTTTCAAAAAATCTTCGCGTCTCTTCATACCGAATATTGTGAACATTGATGATAAAATAATTCTTCCTTCTGCACCGTAACTTGTTCACGTTTTGTAAATTTGCCAGAGTCAAGGCTGGAAATTGATCTCTGCGTGTT
>JAKARU010000270.1 GCA_021819225.1 Thermoplasmata archaeon | reverse complement strand
TCTATGGGTAAAACACATAATACCCCATCATTCTTCGAAATCTTGCAGCTATATCCTGATGCGGGTAAGAATATGCATGGCCTATATGTATTTCTCCTGAAACTGTTGGTGGAGGCGTGTCTATTGAGTATATTCTTCCGGACTTGATAGCATCCTCATTCAATTTAGACAGATCATATTTTTCCCATTTTTTCAGTATCTCTTTTTCCATTTCTGGAATGTCGAAGTCCATTGGGTTGTTATCTCAAAAGTTTTTAAAACACTTTCCATATTAGGTATGGGAGTGAATATGAATAGGGAAGATGAGTTAATTAATGAAATTTCAAACAGTAATTTAAAAATTCAGGAGCAGCTTAAGGATATCAGGGATGAAACTTTTCACAATAATATTTCAATGATAGTGGATTATTTTATAGCAAATTTGAAGAGCATGAATGATGCACTTAAAAGGAAGGAATCACTTGTGAAACTTGAAAGGGGGCCTGATATCAGGATATACAACCACAGGAAGGTGGAAGAACCAGATCCAGAGAGTATCCAGAGCGTTCTTCTCTTCATCTCAAGCACCCTTGGAAGGGAGCACGACATTGTTCTTGGAACTATCAGGAAATATGAGGAGGGAAAGGATTATCTTGAAAATTATGCAAGCAACATTGAAAGACTCAGAATAAGGAGCGAGAACCTCTATCACGACCTGGTGGAAAGATAATGGAATACGATCCTGTCTTTATTGCAACAAAGAGTGACGAGGCCAGCTTCAGTATTTACAACTATTTCATTTCCAACGGTCCCGATCTGGGAAAATATATACTTACTGAGGGGAGACTGCCAATGCTGGAATTCCCTGAGAAACTGATAAATAATGAGGATAAGGTTATTATTTTTCTAAGCAGGCATTCATCGAAGGCAAAGGTGAATTCCATTACGGTACACCCAGTGGGGAACTTCTCAACAAATGATATTGGTGGCAGGGAAAGGAATATTGCAAGAAGTGCACCCGAAATACAGACTGCAATACTGAGAAAGATGAGTGAGGTATACAGTGGAGAAAAATATCAGGTGACCTTTGAGGCAACTCATCACGGTCCAGAGTCCGGTAATAGACTTATATTTGCAGAGATAGGCACTGAACCGGAAAACTGGAAAGACAGTGAGGCATTGCGGACCCTGTTCCTGGGCGTGAGGGATGCTTCACCGAAAAATTACCCGAATTATGTTGGTGCTGGAGGAGGGCATTATGCGCCAAAGTTTTCCTCCTACGTGCTGAAGGAAAACGTCAATGTTGGCCATATTATTTCCAAGTTCAGGATGGATGAGATCGGAAAAGATGAAGTCCTGATGGCGGTTGAAAAAACAGAAAAATGCAAGGGATTCCTCGTTGATAAGAAAGGAATAAAGTCTGCGGGCATGGGCATGATAAGGGAAGTCGCAGATCAACTTGGCCTGGAAATCATAACAATATAAACTTCTTCAGTTTCCTGTATATAACGGAGAAAATGAGCAAAATTTCGACTCGAAGACTCCTTAATAATTTTTAAGAGAAATAAAAATTAATTATACAATATAATAATTTATATATTTATATGGATAGATATTTAAAACTACCGGAAAACAGCAATTTTACCGCTTATAGATACGTTGAAATTTTAATAAGATATATTTAAATAGAATGTATTCATTATTACATGACCGAGTGGTCGGTGTATTAAATAATGGAACAGATTACAGAGGAAGAAAAACCTCCTGGATTGACACCTCTTTTCAGGGCCAGAAATATAGAAAGGTTCCTGAAAATGAATAAAGTATTTTTTAAGTTTGAGGGTGCCAGCATCACGGGAACACAAAAGGACAGGATTTCAAGCCTTCATGTCAGGAGGGCAATAGAACTGGGTTACGATACCATCGCAGTTGCAACATGTGGTAATTACGGGGCATCAGTATCTTATTTTGCATCTGCTTATAAGATAAACTCTGTTGTAGCGATTCCTTCCTTCTATACTAACGCAAGAAGTGATGAAATTTATGGAAACGGAGCAAAGATCATCCAGAAGAACATGAAATATGAGGATCTCGTTGAGTATATAAAGGACAAATCAAGGGATGAGAACTGGTATGACTGCAGTCCCGGATCTGTAAATTCAATAGTAGACATACTTGGTTATGAGAGTATTGCAAATGAGATAGTACAGCAACTTGGACATTCACCAGCATATGTTGCAGCACCGGTAGGTAATGGAACCACACTTGCCGGAATATTTAGCGGTTTCAAGAAATTGTATCTGAAGGGTATAATCAATAATATCCCGAAATTCATTGCTTCCTCAACATCACTTGGCAATCCTGTTGTTTATTCCTGGAAACACGGATTCAGGAAGATACAGGAACTTGAGCCATCAACAATAATTGAGACAGAAACCAATGAACCACTTGTTTCATTCCGTGCCATGGATGGCCAAAAAGCACTGAATGCAATTTATGAAAGCAAGGGGGTTGCAATAGGGGTGAATGATCAGGAAATGGTGAAGTTTTCAAAGATGATAGAGAATCAGCAATCCATCCAGGTTCTTCCAGCCTCTGCATCAGCCCTGGCAGCAGCTCATAAGAACTTAAACAGCAGAAATGTCAGTGGCGAGGTTGTTGCTGAGATC
>JAKARU010000269.1 GCA_021819225.1 Thermoplasmata archaeon | reverse complement strand
CGATCTTAAGGGCTTTCACCCAGATTACATGCCTGATCACTGTTACGTATTGAAATGTAGATTGCACATTTTCATTACCATGAGCCTGCCGGTAATACCTTACCCTCTGCCTGAAAATATTACAAATAAGCCATAATTGCATGGGAATAGCGATCCTGACAGAAACACCGGCAATGAAGCCCTGCAAAAATCCCAAGATGTATGAGATGAAGAGACAGGGCAAACAGGATATTTAGGGTGGAGCTCACGGAAGAAAAGCGCGGACTCACCATGCAATTAATTCCAATTGGACGTGCGCCTGCACTGGATGGGATCAGTCGGTTTTTGACATCCTCTTCTTCCTTTCCTTGGAATCGAAACCTGTCATTTCCGTTATCATGTTGTTGTATGTCCTGAGTGAAGTCACAGGATCACTGTATGAAAGATCCGTTTCTGTTTCGACATCCAGTGTCTTCTTTCCGCACTTTACTGTTACCTTCTTGATTCCCGGGAGTGAAAATGTGACTGTGCTTCCATCTGATTCCACATCATTTCCATACTTCCTGGCTATATTCATAATCACTTCTGTGTCAGTTTTCAAACCTTTCTTGACCGGATAGCTCCTCAATTTTCCTTACCTCTTTCCTTTTTCCTCTGCTGGCGCCTTATGAAATTCCTATCAAAGATTGCTTCCATATACTGGGCATCATGTTCCAGCAATGGTGAGCATGAGATTATGGTAATATCATCCTGGTAATCTATGAGAGTCTCAGCAAACGTTTCAAATTTAAGGTCCCCGTGCTTTATTGCAGTCAGCTTCGTCTCTACATTCCCTTCATGTTCAACCCCGGAGAATTCAACATATAGGTCACCCTTTGCAAATTCCCTGAATTTCTCTGTTATCTCAGTGAAATCCTTAGTGTTCAGGAGGCTTCCGTCCGTGATGGAGTGATAGTGTGGCATGTTCAGGATTGGCTCAATATTGCTGTTCTTCTTTGCAAGTGCGAGAACTTCCTCGGCTGTCCCAAATATTTCAGGTTTTCCAGAAGTTTCAACCCCTATATAGGGAAATCCCTTCTCATGACCCATCTCGCTGCTGATCATCTTGTATACTTCCGATGCATCCTTCAGGCTTGCCTTCTTGGTCTTCTCGTAAAATCCCGTATGATTTACAGCTCTTCTGGCACCCATTGACTTGCCAATGATGAGTGCCCATTTCAGGTGATCAATGGATTTTTCCGCTATTTCACCTCCGTTGAGCATGTCCATATAATACGGGCTGTGTATGGAAAGCAGTATGTCAAGTTCACTGGCAAGTTCCCCACCCAGCTCCAGCTCGTCGTAGTTTTTGGCCATGTTCCAGAAGAGTTCCTTTACTATGTCCTCATCCTGTATTACGGTCTCAGTGCCGATACTTGAGTAATCCCCATCATCATTTGGCCTCAGCACGTCTATTATAATTGAGTTTTCATTATCCCTTGGCCTCATGCCTGAATATTCAAGACCTGGATTCTGCTGGAAGTTGACCCTCAGCAGCTGGACTTCAAGCGCATTCAACCCAAGCTTGTAAGCCTCCTCAACAGAGTCTATAAAAGTTCTCCCCTTTCCGGTTAGGGGAATACCAGCTATACCATACCTGATCATAATTAAGCAAACTGATATATTCAACAACCATTTATTATTTTTCCATGAAACGAGTTTTCAATATGCATCAATTGAGACCATTAACTTTTAGGTTTTCTCTGGATTATTTTCGGGCGTCTCCTTAGGGCATTATCTGCCTGTCAAAACATGGACTGCGGGCAAAAGGCTGGCGGGTTGTTTCAGGCAGTCAGTACCGGGAATGACCGCAAGATTAATAGATAAAGAACACTATGTTCTTTACATGATGCCAATGAAGAAGATGATGTCCAGCGGAATGACGGCAATGCTGGCGGTGTTCTTTTTCTTCCTGTTTCTTCAATTCCTTCTTGGAATGTACATCAATCTTTTCGTGGTTATTCCAGTCATGTCTCCCTCGTTCATGATGGGATATGGGCCATATGGTGGATTTCCCATAGTCATGGCTCACATGTTCCTTGGAATTCTCATAGGATTCATATCTCTGGGCATACTTTTCCTCTCTATCGGGTCAGGGAAGAGAAATGTGCTTATAAGCGCCCTGGGCCTTTTCCTCTCCGTGCTCCTGGCAGGTATTGATGGTTTATTCTTCCTTTTCGATGGCCAGAATAATATCAATTCATATCTTATGTCCACTGGCTTCATTCTGGCCATGTTTTTTGCAATATTGCTGCTCACATACACCTACCAGATGAACCCTAGGACAGGATAAAACCATTCCCAGGCAGTCTGTGCAGTATGGCATCTTTCTTGAAAATGCTTGCAGTCAAATTCCCTGCATTTGATTGAGTACTGCGCTATTATTATGGAAATTATTCTCTGGATGTACCTGCAAGGATTGATTTAAATATGAACTTTTCGCAACGTCATAATAATGTCATGTTCGCCTGGAATTCTGTATTTTCTCCGGATCAGGAAGATATTTCAGCCCGGAAACAAATTACATAATACTGTATTTCGAGAGATTATTTATCCAGACACCCTGTTCATCCTCAACCCATCCTGAATCATTGTTTTACCTTCTAACTCCAATGTTTCATCCCCCTTAAAGATCGGA
>JAKARU010000268.1 GCA_021819225.1 Thermoplasmata archaeon | reverse complement strand
CAACTGCCACCGGTACCCATGACTTCACGGAGAATGCCATTATTACTGTGACCTGATTCTCATATTCATGATCAGGATTGTAACCCTTTTCGGCAAGCTTCAGGTTCTTTGAGTATGATATGATGGATGTCATATCATAAAAAAGCAGACCGCCGGGTTCCATCAGTTTCCTGAATGCTTCGTACAGATCCGGAAAATGATTCCCCACATATCCGAGAATCCTTGACAGTTCGTCAGGATCCAGATCTGGTTTTAGTAACCTGGATACATACAGCTTCTGGAATCTTGATGCAACCAGCCTCAGGGGCATTGGATCAATGGCCTTGACAATTGCCATTGCAATGATCTGGTCACGATAGGGGTGCTTTTCCATGATCGTATACATATCCAGTGCAAGATTCCACATAAGCTGTGAGTTTCCGTATTCATATATCCTGGAGGATGAGAATATCCTCTTTGGACTCTTCTCTCTGAATGTGCCGGTCTCATCTATTGATCCCATGAGCACCGTCTTCTTCACAGGCTTCTTTCTCTTCTTGTCCCATATGCCCTTTGCAACATACAGGTAATAGTTTCCCCCTATTACCTTCAGTTCAAGTTTCTTTCCCTGTTCCCTTTTCATCTTAAGGTACGTCTCCTTAACTGCATCGGGGGCACTATCGATCATGGACATATGTGTTAGTGCATGTGTTAATACTATTTACATGTTTCCACTGAAAATGGCTGGAATAAAGGGTTGGAAGAATACCGATTAATTGAAATGAAAAACCACGTCATTCGACCCGGCCCCGTGTATTACGGGTTCAGCTGATTACGAGAATATGTGTTAATGTGAAAGAGTTCAGGTTTTTAATAAATATTTCTAATTTTTATTTACTACTTCTTTCAGAACTCCTTCACTATAAACATTATATTTTAGCAGAGAGAATTTTATCTGATCACCTGGCTGATACCTGTCATTTACCCTGAGGATTATTGACTTTGATGATTCTTCATCCTGTTTATCTACAACTTTGGGCATATCCGATTTACTTATATCAAGGTGGCAGAATGCACGGTAAACGTCATCTATAACCTGTGTGTAGTCTACAGTTGCAACGTATGGACCATTCCCCTCCTCCACCCATGAATCCCTGAACCCAATCTCGGTATTAGTGCTTCCAAGAATTGTACCCGGTACGAAGTTCATAGGAACATCACCCATAAAGTCTCCAAGCCACCTTGACTTCGGCTCATTTAGAATCTTTTCATATTTGTCAATCTGCTCAAGTTTCCCATTACGCAGCACAGCTACTCTATCCGCAAGTGTTGAGGCTTCTGTCTGATCATGTGTGACATATACGAAAGTAAATCCAAGTTCCTTTTGCAGTTTTTTCAGCTCGGTTCTAGCAGTATATCTTACTCTGGCATCCAGGTTACTCAAAGGTTCATCCAAAAGGAACATCTTCGGGTTTCTGACAAGTGACCTGGCTAGTGCCACTCTCTGTTTTTGGCCGCCGCTAATCTGGTTTACGTTGCTGTTAAGTATTTCAGATATGTTCAAGGTTGCTGCTATATCTTCAACCTTCTTCTTTATTGCAGCAGATTTTAAATGTGCCATTTTAAGGGGGAATGCGATATTGTTGTACACAGACATTGTGGGATAGAGAGCATAATTCTGAAAGACCATTGCAATATCTCTCTTGTTTGGCGGTAGATCACTTATATCTTTTCCATCAAGTATTATTTTTCCGTAACTCAGATCTTCTATTCCTACTATAACCCTCAAAAGGGTGCTTTTTCCCATTCCAGATGGACCAAGAACAACAAGAAACTCACCCTCTTCCACTTCGAGTTCAAGACCATTTAACACGACTTTCTTTCCATACAATTTGTAAATCTGTTCAAGTTTTAATTTAGTATTCATCCTACCAGACCTCCTGTCAAATATTCTCCCTTTAGGTATTTCATTATAACAACTGCAAGTATAATCACCGGTATCGAAGCTACCAAAGCAAAAACCGATGATTCAATTGGAAAACCCCTGGATACATAGTTATAGAGTGTCACCGGGAATGTTGAATCGGTTGGAGCAATAGGGGCTATAATAACAGCATAAGTAAATTCATCCCATGAGGTCATCCATGATAGCAGGAATGCAACGAAAATAGCAATCTTATTCATCGGTAACAGGAGCCTGAACATCGCAGACCCGAAGCCAGCTCCATCAACTCTAGCCTGGTTTTCTATTTCTTTTGGCATGGACCGGAAGCCGCCAAGTATTATGAACACGGTCAGAGGCAGTACGACAAGCTCTTGCGCAAGCGCGACGCCAACCATTGCAAAATAATCTGAACCGGCCAACCCTATCTTCAGGAAATCCACAGAGATAGGAATTGCGATAACGAGACCCGGCATCATGTTTATTATGAAAAGCAGCACAACAATCTTATTCGATATACTAGCAGTTAATTTTGAAAGCCCATAACCTGCCGGGATACCAAGTGCGAGCCCGATGCCGCCCACCATAAAGGCAACCTCAAAACTTCTGATCATGGATGCAGTGATAAATGGACCTACCTGGGCAAAAGACGAATACAGGTTATGCAGCGTTAAACCGAAAGGTATTTGCGCGGGATATAGTGTTCCAATTGTGAAAGATGTTGGTTCAAATGAGTAAAGGACT
>JAKARU010000267.1 GCA_021819225.1 Thermoplasmata archaeon | reverse complement strand
CAGCAGTGATAGTACAGTGTTCAATATTCCCATGGTATTTGCCAGGATCGGCAGTTACCTCTACTTCCATTCATTGAAAGAGGGAAGATTTTACAAAGCACTTAAATCAGGCATACCTGTCAGTGTAAATGTAACCATAGTGGACGGCATCGTCCTTGCAAAGAGCGCTTTCAATACATCAATGCATTACAGATCAGTGGTAGTATTCGGTTCTATGGAGGAAGTCACGGATAATGATGAGAAAATGCGCATCTCCCAGGCACTGGCCGAGAAGATGGTACCGGGAAGGTGGAATGATTGCAGACATCCATCTCAGGAAGAGATCAGTACTACCGGTTTCCTGAAGCTATCTCTTGATGTGATTTCTGTCAAAGTTAATACAAGTGGCCCGAACGAGAAGAAATCGGATGAGGACTTGCCATACTGGTCCGGTATAATCAAGCTCCATACTGTAATTGAAGCCATACCGAAAGATCATGACATTATACTTCCGGAATATATTACGGATTATGTCAGGCGAAACATCTAGATGGTATCCAGCCTGATCACAAATGAAATATATCCCAGCCATGAACAGCATTAAATTTTCCAATCTTTACAGTTCTATTCCAGTCAAGGTGTTTCCGTAACCAAAAATTTAATAGTTTACCTTTAATGTAATAGCAATGCTTAAAGAAGATTCATTGCAACGTGAAAACATAAAACCATTGTTAAAATGGGCAGGTGGTAAGAGACAGTTGAACGACGCACTTTACAGCAGGATTCCTGGCTACTTTGAGAATTACTTTGAGCCTTTCCTTGGAGGTGCATCCTTCCTCGTTAATTTGTACAATCATGGAATGATTAACAGTGCAGTGGTCTCCGATTTAAATCCAGAATTGATTAACTTTTACAGTGTAATAAAGCAGTGTCCTAGTAAGTTTATTACCCGGATGGAGGAAATGAAGTTAACAAATGACAAAGATACTTATTATTCCAATAGAGCACGATTCAATGAAATTGTTGGCAATCCTGACTTTTCACTGGAAAAGTCTGTTCTATTTATTTATCTCAACAAGCACAGTTATAATGGGTTATGGAGGGTAAATTCCTCATCAAAATTTAACGTCCCGTATGGAAAATATAAAACTGTAAACATGATCGACAGCGATAATCTATACAATTTCAGTGCCATGCTCAAAGATGTACAGATTGAAAGCGTTGATTTTGAAATTTGTGTTGATAGTGCAGAAAAAAACGATTTTGTATACTTTGATCCACCATACCAGCCATTGAATAAAACATCCTCCTTTACAGGATATACTTACCAGGGTTTTAACTTCAATGAACAATTAAGGTTATTCAATGTTTTCAGAAGTCTAACTCAAAGGGGGGTAAAGGTTATGCTGAGTAACTCGTACTCAGAGGAGATACGGGAACTTTATAGTGACTTCAATATAATAACTGTTGATGCCAAGAGATACATCAATTCAGTTGGAACCGGCAGAACCGGGGCAAAGGAATTGATTATCACAAATTATTGACTTTCTTCGTACTGTATTTGTATATTGCAGTACCTTTCTCTTCAGGTTTCCTGAAGACAAATAAATGTTCATAGGCAAGTAGCAGGAAATTCTTTTCTATGGATGCCTTTTCCCAGTACTGCCTTGTCCTGGTATTATGCTGAATTTTTATTATATCTTCTTTCAGGATAAAGCCCTGTTCGAGAAATATGTCCATAATCCTGAAGGACAGCGGTATTTGATGTTTATATTTTCTGGAATCGCCAATTAGTATGGCACAATATTTTCCATTTTTTAATACACGGAATATTTCAGAAGCCACGGTTCTCATTTGATCATAATATTCATCCAGAGCTGTTATTCCGGAGAGGTCTCCTTCTATTTTATTATTTTTCGAATAGGATATGATATTTGCATATGGAGGATGTGTTATAACCAGATCCACAGAACCATCGGAGATCTTATCCATATTTCTGGCATCTCCATTGTAAATATCCTGTTCCAGTGCATTAACAACTCCAGATTCAAAATTAAGCCTGTCCATTGCTATCATTGCAGAGCCTGTATTGATATCTATTCCTATACCATGCCTGTTAAGAAGCTTTGCTTCTATCAGGGTCGTGCCGGAGCCAAGAAATGGATCAAGAATTGTATCATTTTCTGCCGAATACCTTAATATAACATTTCTGGGTACCTGTGGTGCATAATTCCCCCGGTATTTGGCATTCAGATAATGTGATGCCCATTTCCCGCGATCTGGAAAGCTCCAGATATTTTCAATTTCCAGTTTAAAATTCTCTGGTTGGAGTTCTTTAATTTTGATTTCGCCTCCAATCCCTATATGCTGATCTTCTATCACGATTTCCTTATTTCTCTGGATAAAGTTATCATAATCAGTCATAGTAATTTTCTTCATTTCCTTAAATTCCATTAATACACCCTCCTTTCAAGCCAGCTTCTGATCAGTGAATTGATTTTTGTAGAGACCTTTGAGTCCTCTTCTTTGCATACTTTCCTGAACTTCTCAAGAGTATCGATATCCAGTGTAATGGTTATCTTCTGGGTTCTGCGCATGTTATGGGAATCATAATCCATATAAATATGTATTTATACATATAAATTCTAAATTTTCAAATGCTTGACCACATACTATATCATGGACTATAAGCA
>JAKARU010000266.1 GCA_021819225.1 Thermoplasmata archaeon | reverse complement strand
AGATTGCAAAGATCCTGAAGGCAAAGAAGATTAAATTCAAGATAGACTATGATAAGATGCTATTGATAGATGTAATAAAGAGCAGAAAGTAAAAATATTCTTTACAGTAATTTTGAATAACTAAATAATTAATTAATTTCAATAGTTTTCCTGCTGTGAAATCAGTATCTGGGAGAGTTTATTGCTCTTCTGCAAATATAGGCTCAGGATTTGATTCCTTTGGCATCTGCCACAGTGCATTCTTTTCTGATGGAAATTTGTCAATCAATGAAGAGCAGGGACCGCTGAAAATTGACTTCAAGAGTAATTTGAATGATGTTGACCTGCTGGAAAACAGTGCTCTTGCTGTGATAAGGAAGATGGCAGAGGATTTTGAAATAATCTCCCATTTATCACTGGAATTGAACTCAACTATCCCGGTAGGGATGGGGCTGGGAAGCAGTGGAGCGGCGTCTGTTTCATCCTCCGTACTCATGAATGAACTCTTCAGCCTGGACCTCCCTGTGAAAGAAATAATAAGATACGCATCCTATGGAGAGAATTTCGCAACCGGTAGCTTCCATCTAGATAACGTTACTGCATCAACTATTGGTAATTTCTCTGCTGTATTTTCCGAATCTCCATTGAGAATAAGGAAATTCAATGTTCCGGAAAATATAGGATTCATTTCCATTGTTCCACAAATCATAGCCAGGAACAAGACCCAGGAAAACAGGAAACTTCTCCCTGAGATGATACCTTTTAAGAAGGTTGTAAGAAACATAAATTTCTCCAATTCGCTGCTGGCAGGCATAATTACGGGAGACCGGGACCTGATAGAATATGGACTTGATGACCAGATTGTGGAGCAGGCCAGAATGATCAAATACGACTTTCTTGTAGATGTGAGATCTATCTGCAAAAGAAACAATGCCATCGGACTTATATTGAGTGGTGCTGGGCCTGCGATGCTATGCTTCACCGATGACAGAACAGATAAGGGACAGATAAGGAAGGATTTGACTCATTACTTCCAGTCCAGAGAACTAGACTTTATAATGGCAGATTCATATCCTTCTGCAGGTGCCTATGAACGAAACTGAAGATCATGTAATAAACGACAGCGCGCTCCCTCCAAATTACCCAATTACTTTTCCCATATTCCAGACATCATCTTATATGTTCCCGGAGGGAAAGAAGTACAGATATTCAAGAGAGGCAAATCCCACTGTTGAAGAACTGGAAAGACAGATAAATATTCTTGAAAAAACAGAAAGAAGCGTCTGTTTTTCCTCTGGAATGGGCGCGATCACGACTACCCTTCTTTCTCTCCTCGGGCCTGGAGATAAAGTTGTAACAACTCTTGATACCTTCGCCCGGAGTTCCAGATTCATCAGGGATTTTCTTGGATCATGGGGTATCAGGGGTGAAGTCACCAGCCCCGGGACAGAGTCATTACTGAATTCAATTACTGAGAAATCAGTGGTTTTGGTGGAAACTATTTCAAATCCTTCCCTGCGGGTTTACGACTTGAGAAAAATTGCTGAAAAGGTTCACTCCTTCGGGGGAATATTAATCTGTGACTCAACCTTTGCAACACCGGAGAATATCAATCCTGTTGATTACGGTGCTGACATTGTCATTCATAGCCTGTCAAAATTCATTTCCGGGCATAATGACATCATAGGTGGAAGTGCATCAGGAAGTCCCGAAATTATGGATAAAATTGATCTCACAAGGAGAACAATCGGCACAAATATGGATGCGAACACTGCATATCAGATCATAAGAGGCATAAAGACCCTCCAGTTGAGAATGAAGGAGATTAACAAGAATGGAATAAGCGTGGCCAGGAATCTCTGCTCCATAAATGGAATAGAAAATGTGAACTACCCTGGACTGGAAAGTCATCAAGATTTCGAATATTCCAGAGATAACCTTAGAGGATATGGCGGTGTTCTCACTTTCAAGATAAAAAATATTCAAAAGGATCCATATAACATATTCAGGTCAATGAAAAGAATAAGGCCTGCCAATACTCTTGGGGGAGTCAATACCATAATAGCCCATCCAAAGACCATGTCCCACAGATCACTTACTGATGAGGAGATGAAAATTCTCGGAATAGATGACAGGACATACAGGCTATCAGTCGGCATAGAAGATGCTGAAAGCTTAGTAGATGATATTAGAAATTCTCTCTGAACAAATGTGGTAAGATCACATCCTGTTATCATCCTATTCTCTTTCAAGAAATCAGTATAGAATGCAGATCAATCTTAAAATATGACATATGCCTGATCAGGAGTTTACATGGGATTTATGGATAAGACGACGGTTTCTGTCGACATTGGAGGAACATTCACCGATATCGTGATTTTGCAGAATAATAAAATCTTAAAGAAGTTGAAGGTCCCTACAACCCCCAGAAACCCGGAAATTGGAGTTGTTAATGGTGTTAAGGATTCCGGTGTTAATTTCATAGTTGACTTTGTTCATGCAACTACAATCGCGACCAACACGCTCCTTGGACAGTTTGGCATGAAACTGCCCAGGGTCGCACTAATCACCACAAAAGGATTCAGGGATGTCATAGAAATTGGAAGGCAGAATAGGCCATCCCTTTATGATCTGGAACTTACGAGACCCAGAACTATTGTACCGAGACAGTTAAGGTTCGAGCTTGATGAAAGAACT
>JAKARU010000265.1 GCA_021819225.1 Thermoplasmata archaeon | reverse complement strand
CTCTGAGTTTGAGTTATTGCCTATGGCCAGAGAAGAGAATATTGCTGTAATGCCATGGAGTCCACTGGCAGGAGGTTTCCTGACTGGAAAGTATAAGGGCGGAATCGAAGAAGCGTCAAAGGGAACAAGAATAGGAGACTCAAACAATGCAGAATTTTACAGGCAGTTCGAAACCAGAAGGGCAAAGAACATAATCAATACACTTGAAAAGATATCTGAAAAGAATCATAAGAGCATGGCACAGGTCTCCATTAACTGGCTGCTCAGAAACCCTGCGGTTACTTCACCCATAATAGGTGCAAGAAACCTCGAACAGCTGAAGGATAACCTCGGTGGAACCGGATGGGAGCTGTCAAAAGCTGATATTGAAAGGATAAACAGGGCAAGTGAACTGGAAGTAACCTATCCCTATGATCAGCGCGCCGAGGACCAGCAGAGAGCAGGCAGAATTTCTGAGTGAAAAATTATTTACACCATTTTTCATTTATATACAGGAATCATTGCATTGATAAGGGTAAGAAAAGTAATGATCCTGAATTGGATGGAATCCAGTCTATACTTTATATATAATTCAGGTCATCGGTAAACATAAGTGAAAGACCTAGAGCCCCGTCGATCTTATCAAATATGAAGTGGGTCAACTGGCCATATCCCATAATCTCCTTGTCAAAAGAACCAGACATGAATGACCATGTATCATTGTTTATCTCTTTAAACACAAAATCTTCCCCTAACTTTTCTATTATTAGCGGTCTGAGTTTTCTGAATATGGATTGTGAATCAAGTACTTTTAATGTTCCTTGAACATTTTCATGAACCAATTTTACATCTAATCTGGACATTTGTTCCATAAGATCAAAATCATCATCATTTATCCTGAACCTAATTCTGTCACATTTTATTTCAGTGAGTATATCAAGCAGGCAGGATGCTATGGCTTTTCTTGAACCTGCACACTCCATTACCTTTGCCTCCATTTCACCTATCTTCTTGAACACAACAGCGTATGCCTGTAGGGTTTTATTCTGATCTCTAATTTCAAGAAGTTCCATCTGGAAACCTTTCCTCTTAAACCATAATGCGTTTAACAGAGTCTTGAATTCATCAGCAGTTCTCATGTATCTGAATTTTTCTTTCATGTGAATCCTGTGATATTGGTCCGCATTAGCTTTTCTTTCCTCCGGTGAAGTTATTTTCACCATATAGTCCCCTTTCTGGTCTATATCATTATTTTTTACTGTTTTATCAATCACAGCTAAGTAATCAGATCCAGTTTTCACGCAATCCATTTTTGTATACAGCTCGATCTCTCCAGAAACCAGTAGTAGATCTATTCCGGAATCTCTGTAGAATTCAGTCATTTCAGTGATGATTCTCGTAGAGAGCCCTTTATGCCTGTGTTCCTTCAATGTGGATACTGAACCCAGGGAAGCAACATCCAGGATAGCACCGTTAATATATACCTTGGATAGAAGCACACTTGCCTGGCTAACAGGAACTTTTCCATCGTCAATGTAGAATGTATTTTGTATATTCTCAACAGATAATAAATGAGGAAATTCAATCCCCATGGATGAACCGGTAACATTTCCAGGCCTGAAAACTGAATCAAGAGAATCTATGAGTATCTCTCTGGTCTCTACAGTTCCTCTCTTAACATCACTATACACAATTCTTAAGATTCTTCCTGGTTAAATTAAGTTTGTTACCAAACGTAAATATATTCATAGCATGAGAGTCCTGGAGATAATGGTAATGAAGTCTTGTGTTGGAACAAAATCTGTATTGTTAAAATTTTTTTATTCACTGGAAAACATTTCAAAATCTTTATCTATATTTCCTGAATCGATTGGTCATGAACCTGAAATATTACAAGTTGAAGATTCCAATGAAATCTCCGTTCACCACTAGCTTTGGAACTACCTCGGACAAGGACGTTATTATTTTTGAACTGAATCATGAAGGGATCAGGGCATTCTCAGAATTAATTACGAGTGAGGATCCATTTTATGGGCCGGAGGATAATACAACAGCATTTCACATTATCGGGAGTTATCTTGTGAAATTGGTTCAAGGAATGCCATTGCCTGAAAAGTTCAATGAGGATTCCAAATTTATCAGGGGAAACAACATGGCAAAGGCAGCCATGGAAATGTTGCTCTATGATTATCATTCCAAGATAGCGGAAAAACCTCTTTTCGAGTTTCTAGGTGAGAAGCCAAGAGGTTATGCAAATGCAGGCATTTCCATAGGGATCGATAAAATAAGTATCACCCTGAAAAAAATTCAGGAATCACTGGATAAAGGATACAAAAGGATCAAAGTAAAAATCAAGAAAGGGGAAGAAGTTGCAATATTGAGGCCCATAAGAGATCAGTTTCCCGATATAGTTCTCAGTGCGGACGCCAACAGTGATTATACTGTGAAGGATTTTCACCTGCTTGAAAAAATTGATAGATTTGACTTAGTCTATCTGGAACAGCCACTTTATCATGATGATATAATCTACCACTCGAAACTTTCAAAATTGCTTTCAACACCAATATGCCTGGACGAATCCATTACGTCCCCAGAAATAGCAGAAAATGCTTTTGAAGTGGGTGCATGTAAGGTCGTGAACATTAAGCCCGGTAGAGTTGGTGGATTGTATAATTCCAATCTCATAGCACGAATTGCCAGAAAAAATAAGGGA
>JAKARU010000264.1 GCA_021819225.1 Thermoplasmata archaeon | reverse complement strand
AACTTACCCTCCTTTCCCATTTAGAAAAACTGTCTACTACGAAGATCAAGGAGATAGTTTCATGCAAACCTGCAGTCAAATTTCACTTCCCATTTGTATACTGTATTGAGCAAAACTAAATCATACGGGAGTTTAGATCGATTCTCTTATATAATTCAATGTCAAAATCGAATTACAAAAGGTTTAATATGCGTATTACTATGCTCATACGGGTGAAGGAATGAACAATAGAATAACAATAAGTATAACTCCTCAACTACACAGTGCTATAATAATAGCTTCAATAGAAAATGATATAAGTATATCCAGGACTATAGAGAATTCATTAAGAGAATCTCCATATTTTAAGAAATTTATTGATAAGGCCAGAGAATATGCCGAAAGCGAAGAAAACGTGAATCCAAGTGCAGTTAGTTCGGAATATATCTCCAATCTAAAGAGGGATAAGGGAACAACGAAAATAGATGACCCAAGAATTAGCTTGGAGGAATAAAGTTCTGACTTAGATCACACACCATAAAAATAAGCTCACCAGGCCAACCGTCTGTTTGATATATATCAGAACAGCGAACGAAACCTAATTCTGATTGATAGTAATTACTGGCTAATTTCATAGGATTTACTCCATCGGCTTCTAAGGAAATTATATTAATGTTCATTTTTTTACTCTGTTTTTTCAACCAATTTATCATTATTCTACCATCCCCTTTAGTAATACTACTACATTCTGAATTCCTGTTTAAAAATTCTATAAATAAACATTTTTCATCCTCGCCTAGTTTTTTGCAATTTTCATGAATGCTAATTTTGTCTCTAAGATAATCCATCACTGTGCCTAGGTCAGATATCTTAACGGCCATAACTGTGCTGATTTCGCCATTTCTTATCAGAGCAAAGGAGTCATGGTCGGCTTCTTTTCCAAATTCTATTTACGAATCTAATGTTATATTATTCATATAAAGATCTGTCGAGCCAAACGGTTTTCCTTGGTACTTTTGCAAATTTCTTGTGAGAGGTTTACGAGGCTTTATACAATTAATCATTATTGCTATGCAATTCCTAGAAACACATTAATTTTCGCTCTTTATTGGTGACTGGACGGTCTGTTGTCCCTGACAATTTCATCCTTTGTATTTCATCCCATCGACAGAGCACCATTCATTATATCTCCTTTGATTATTGGCCTTAGTCTCGTATCTATCAATTTCCACCCCATTAGAAATGAGCTTAAGATGAAAGAAATATCCTATATCATTGGGATTCTAGCCTTGGTGCTAATCGAATCGTTTATAGTGTATACTATCATTATTCGAATTGTGACCTTTAAACCGCTGTAAAGTATCATTTATCTTGCGTCCAATTTTTCATTTAACAATTTGGAGAAATAAACTTTGATAGAGTAACGTGATCCTTATCATATGGAAAAGAGATAATTTGCTGGGAGATCAAATTTAAGATACGAATATAACGAGGAGTTACTAAATCAACATTTAAACGAGCAAGTTGAATAGAAAGTGGTGAATTTGTGGGATGTACTTTCAACTGTTTTCTATGTTAACGTTTTTTAACCGAAACTGTCCAAATCAGACTGGCTGACGAACAGTAATACGGTATAACTATTGTTATACAACCGAGATCAACTTTTTAATAATGACATTTACTATTGAGGCTTGTTCTATAAATTTTTGTAATAAGTATTCGCAAATTTTTTACTTATTATTCCTGAATAAAGGTCTTCCAGTACCTTTGTCTTGGCTCTCCGTGCAGGTAAACCGTATCCACCACCACCTGCGGTCCCAATTTCAAATATTTCATTCTCCTTGAGATAGTAAGTTCCCTTTGTATGACCTTTTTTCCATTTTCCGTTACTGTATATCCGAACTTCTGTACTCTCGCCAGGAAGTCCGCCTTGGAGGCCCCATGGTTTGTGTCGTTCCCTTTCTGAAAGTACTGTAACAGTTACTACTCCTTCCCGTATTCCAAAAGAACGTATAATGCCAGATCCGCCCCTGAACTCTCCAGGTCCGCTACTGTTCTGCCTAAACTCATACTTCTTCATAATTATCGGCATATTTCTTTCTATCTCCTCAATAGGGGTATTCATGGTATTGGTCATGTTTGAATGTATTCCATCGATACCATCTTTCCCCAACTTTCCACCTAGACCGACGCCTATTGTCTCGTAAAATGCCCAGGACTTTGATCTATAAAAACCCCCCATCATTATGTTATTCATAGAGCCCCCTGAAGCAGCGGGAATCTCTGCGGGATCCGCCTTGCTCAGGGCTAGATAAAGTAAGTCAGCATTTCTCTGGCTTGTTTCTACGTTGCCTCCCGAGACAGGGGCTGGAAAATTTGGGTTTAAGATCGTACCTGACGGAACCCTAATGTTAAACATCCTAAATGTGCCATCATTCACTGGTACATCCTCGCCCATGATGCTTCTAAAGACAAAGAATACTCCTGATATGGTTACACCAAGGACAGCATTCAGAGGTACTTCTACCTGTGTGTCTGTACCCTCGTAATCTACATCTATCTGGTTATCATTGACGCTGATTGCAACTGAAAGTCGGAGATCCTTTCCATTTGGGGCCTCTAGATAGTCTATGGAACTGTATGTGCCATTTTCTAGCTTTCTAAGCTTGGACCTTGCTAAAGCTTCGGCGTAATTTAAATAGTAATCGATCGATTCTAAGAAGTTATTCATGCCGTATTTACGAGATCGGA
>JAKARU010000263.1 GCA_021819225.1 Thermoplasmata archaeon | reverse complement strand
GAAACTCCTGTTGTCCTGACCAGGCATTACAGAAAAGGTAGAGGTGACAAAGAAAAGTGGATCAAAGAAGAACTGAAGCATGAAGCTTTAAACCACGGACTTCCGGAACCCCTCTCTGTTTCTATTGTTGAGAAGTTGGAACGAAAAGGACATAGTTTTGAATGGATTGAGTTTAGAAGAAATAGGAAGGGAGATCCTGATCAATTGGGGTACGGCTTCAGACTTGAGTTCGAGAAACCAGTTATGGGGCCAATATCAATGGGGTATGGAGCACATTACGGGCTTGGCTTGTTCATGCCTGAGGACAGGAAATGACAAACGCAGATGAACCCGGTGATGATATTCCGGATTTGCTTCCAGTCAGGATGCTTAATGAATTCTCATTTTGCGAGAGGTTGTTTTATCTTGAATGGGTTCAGGGAAATTTTGAGGATTCATCAGATACCATAGAAGGAAGAACAGTTCATAGAAATGTTGATAAAATTTCTGGAAATTTACCTGAAAAGGATTCTCTTGAAGCTGAAGACGATTTCCAGGTCACCTCAGTTCTTCTGTCAGATACTCGATCAAAACTTATTTCGAGACTTGACCTGATCGAGGTATCCAACGGATGCGTTTCGCCGGTTGAATATAAAAAAGGGACGTCGCCAACTTCTGGTGAAGACGCGTGGTATTCTGACCGTATTCAGATCTGCGCACAGGCAATTATTTTAAAAGAGAATGGATACAAATGCAATGAGGGAGTCGTATATTATTCTGCATCCAGGAAGAGAGTAATAGTTCCAATAACACAAAGTCTTATTGACGAGACACTGGAACTTCGCGATAAAGCTTTGCTGCTAGCCAAATCCGGGAAAATCCCAAACCCACTTGTAGACAGCCCCAAATGCCCTGGCTGCTCTCTGGTTGGTATATGTTTGCCTGATGAGACTAATTATCTGACAACTCAGAATGTTTATGGTTCTACTGATGAAACAAGAAGGCTGTACCCTGCAAGAGATGACGCTCTCCCGGTTTACATACAGGATCAGGGAGCTTATGTGTCAAAGAAAAATGAGGAACTCGTAATAAAGGTTAGAGATAAACCAGTTGACAGCGTTAGGTTGATGAATGTATCCCAGGTATCATTATTTGGGAATGTACAGATTTCGACACAGTCAGTGCATGAACTATGCAAAAGAGATATACCGGTCATTTATTTTAGCTATGGTGGGTGGTTCTATGGTTTTACCCAAGGTATGAGCCACAAGAATGTTGAACTTAGAGATAGACAATATTTAGCTGCGAAAGATGCTGAGGTGTCCCTGAATATTTCAAAGAACATTGTAAATGGAAAAATAAGAAACTGCAGAACCCTCCTGAGAAGAAATTCGAAGATACCTGTTGACAACGCGTTAAAAGAATTGCAAAAATGGGTAAGCTCCATAAACGGTGCAACTAATTCTCAAGAACTACTGGGAATAGAGGGTATGGCTGCCAGAACCTACTTCATGCATTTTAATGAGATGATAAAAAATAGAGATGACGAATATAAATTTGACTTTGAGTCCAGAAATAGAAGACCACCAAGAGATGCTGTGAATTCCATGCTTTCTTATGTATATTCTATGCTCGTAAAGGATTTCACCATAACCTTGTTGACAACCGGATTTGATCCTTTTCTTGGATTCTATCACCGGCCAAGGTATGGGAGGCCTGCATTGGCACTTGATCTAATGGAGGAATTTAGATCTATAATAGGTGATTCTACCGTGATAAATGTAATTAATAATGGTGAAGTCAATAAATCTGATTTTATTGAAAGATCAAATTCCGTTACAATAAAACCGGATGGAAGAAAAAAACTAATCAGTGCGTATGAACGCAGAATGGATTCACTTGTTACACACCCATTGTTCGGATATCAGATCAGCTACAGACGAGTCCTTGACGTTCAAGTTAGGTTGCTGGGCCGTTTCCTTTCTGGAGAGATAGAGACTTTTCCAACTTTTTTAACTAGGTGATTTGTGTGCGAAATAGATATATTGTATCTTATGACATTTCAGATCCAAAAAGACTGAGAACTACCTTCAATCTTATGAAAGGTTATGGGGACCATCTTCAACTTTCTGTATTTATTTGCGAGCTCTCATTAAAAGAGAAAGCTATATTGTTTTCAAGATTGCAGGAAATAATTAACCATAAGGAAGACAGTATTATGATAGCTAGGGTTGGAAGTACTAATAACAGCACCTTTAAAAGACTGGAGTTTATAGGAACGCATAAAGTAATATCCGATCGCAGGGCAGTAATAGTTTAAGCTGAAATAAAAATTATTAAAGATATGAAGTGTATCCATATCTCCGGTTTTGGTGAAAACATCTCCCTTTATGGCAGGAGGAGCATTTCCGATATGAATGCTAAAGAACTCACCATTATCGTTAATATAAAGTCCATAAAATCGAGATCTCACATGCTGAAGAAAATGCTAAAAATAAGGCCTATTGGTTTTAACCTAAAACAGCCTATTATTCTAACAAGGCAATATTAACATGAGGTGTAAAATGCCAACGATTTATCACCTCTCGAAACATTTAACTAAAAATTTGCATATTGTAGTTGTAGAGACTGGATTTGAAACGTAAATCTAGTTATGTCTATAATAAGGCCCATATAAACCTATTTCCATGAATGAAAATTCATGGCTCCATTGAAGCCAGACAGTTCTCCTGAGGGAGTTTGTCGATAACAGCAAT
>JAKARU010000262.1 GCA_021819225.1 Thermoplasmata archaeon | reverse complement strand
GTGTGAACGTTGAAACGAGGAATTACTGGCGACCCGCTTTTACCATACAGGTGGGCCAGAACGGTGAAACGCCAGAAGATAACTGGGAAACGATAGCGATGATAAATCGCCTTAGCAATTCCTTTTCCGGGAGCATGCCCTTTGAGTTTTCTATAACCCCATTGATAAATGTACCCCTTGGAAGAATAAAATCAAGATCGCTGAACAGGGATATGCTGACTCAGGATATGATGGCAGTTTTCTATGCATCCTACAGGCATCTGGCTAAAATGTCTATAAGGGATGGTTATAGAGACGCTACGGGAAACCTGCTCGCAAGGTTTGGAACAGGATCAATAATATCATTGGGTGGATATATGATGTTAAAGTTCATAGAAAAGAGAGCCAGAAAAATGGGTGTTGATATAGAGAAAGTTAAGCACTACGGTATAGAAAGGGCGACTGAAATAACTTCTCTGTCTGCACTTGCCAGAGCGTAATGGGAAAGATTGTAAAAATTCCAGAACCACTGGAATCTTCCTTTGTTCCATCACGTCTGTTCAGCAGGGAAAGCCAGATTAATTCCCTGATGGAAAGTGTTGTATTTCCTGCCAGGGAAAGAATATCCAGTACCTTTTTTGTTTTTGGACAGTCTGGAACTGGTAAAACTGTTACCCTGAAATATATTAAATCCACACTTTCGGATTTCCATGTATCTTACCAGAATGCCATTGGAATCAGCTCTTTCAGAACAATTGCTGGAAGGGTTATGCAAAGTGGGGTTGCCGGCAGTGTGGACAAGAGTTCATATGAACTTATATTCAAGAACATCTCGAGAACATTTGAAAAGCCAATTTTGCTTATTGTGGATGAGTGCCTGAATCTTGTGAGGACCGACCCCGAAGGATTATATCAGCTTACGAGATCTTCAGAACTTTATGGTATACATATGGGTATAATACTCGTCTCCGTTGACAACCCTGCTCTTCATATGTCTTCAGGTGAGATCAGAAGACTTGGTTTGTTCAATGAAATCAGATTTCCCAAGTATTCAGTGGAAGAACTCCATGGAATACTGGAGGATAGAGTTTCAATGTCCCTGTTTCCTGGGACAATATCTGATTCCCTCTTATGGAATATATCAGAGATCAGTTCAAATTCTGGAAGCGCGAGGATGGCCATTGAGATTCTCCAGAAGTCGGCTTTTATGGCCGAATACGCGCAATCTCCAAGCATACTTCCAGAAAATATTAGATCCGCAGCCTCCCTGATAAATCCATATATCACGGAGAGTAAACTGATGGAGTTGGATAGGAGGGAGCTCATTGTTCTTCTTTCACTCTGCCAGCTGCTGGATAAGATCAGTAGTGTTCCGGTGGATGATCTTGAGGAGCAGTCAAAAATTAATTTTGAGAACTACAATTTATTTCCCCCCGATCAGTCCTTTATTTACCGCTCTGTTAAGCATCTTGAAACACTTGACATAATAACTTCAACTAAAAAGGGACAGGGAAAGGGATCTGGGGTGAAAAAATTCCTTGGGATTAACGATACGCCTGTATCCACACTGATGCAAAAAATCTACGAAATACTTGACTGAAGTTTTTTAGACCACCATATTAGATCATGATTTTTTTCCTCAATGATCTGCTTGAACATGAAATCAAATGGTTCAAGGTTTCTTTCTATTAACGTTCTGTAGAATTTTCTGTCCGGAGACAATTCCGGGTCATTGAGTATCTTGCCACTGAAACTGTTAACCACAACTTTCACGGATTCACCAGGCATTACATCCCTTCCCTGTTCCTGCAACTTCAGTATTGCGGCTTTCTGCAAATTCCTTACACCATAATCCTGAGCATATTTTGAAGGTCTTATTCTTAACCCGTACATTTGCGCAGGAAAAGAACCTGAATGATTGACATATCTATCCCTGATACTGCAATACTCTTTCCAGATATGATCCTCATTCTCATCAAAATTTAGATTCGATAGGAGATCAAGAATTTCTTCCTGCATTTTTAGAATTATCTGTGGTGAGTCTGAGCGCCTTAATCCTATACCTCTCACCTTATACCCTCCACCATACTTGAGCCCAAAATATCTATTTAGTGCTCCCAGCCCTGACCTGGCCGGCAGGAATACCATCCACTTATAATATCCATCCATGACAATGTTTATGGATGTTTCCTTTCTGATTTCCCTCAATACTGCATTCATATCCCCTGAACCCGAAAGGAATAGGGAATCAACTATACCATGAATTATTTTGAAACCATGTCGCTCGCTTATCCTCATAGCGCTTTGGAGAGCCCATCTTCCCACTGAGGTTATAGCCTCGTGCATTTCTATCTTCCCGAATCTGGCGTTCTTGAATCCCGTATATCCAAATGATGTCAGCAGAAGCCATTTTAGGACCTTATCCCTCTGACGAAAATCTTCCCTGAATTTCTTGTTATATTTGTATATCAGTCGTCTCTTCAATAGCTTGTCCAGTGATGATGGTATAAACCCCTCAAGTGCCATGGTAAAATATGGATTGTCACCCGGTAACTTCTGGAAACCATGTGTACCAATGGTTTCTGGAGACATGTTAAAATGATGCATTATGGATGGATACATAGATGAAAAATCCAGTTCGTATATGTTCCTGTATAGACCGGGATATGGTTGCATTACATACCCGCCTTTATCAGTATCCATGAAGACCTCAACAGGTTTTTCCATTTCATGATCGTCCTTATCTGTTAAAACCAGA
>JAKARU010000261.1 GCA_021819225.1 Thermoplasmata archaeon | reverse complement strand
TCGGTTGAACCATTTTGACCCCCTTGCCCTCTCCACTTCTGTCTGGACAGCTTCATTCTTCAGAATCTTATATGAAAAATAGAAACAGAATGGCACCACAAGGAAATAGAACACGATTATACCAATTCCAAGCGGAATTATTGATGGAGAAGTATTGGCGGCAGACTGTACTGTCATAACGTTATAGATAATCCACGGCTGTCTCCCAACTTCATCAGTAACCCATCCGCTATCATATACAAGCACGAGAAGCAGTCCGGAAACAATCATTCCATAAAGTGGAAGGGTTGTTGTTATGGATTTTCTCCTGAAAAGCCTCCAGGCCAGATAGAGTGCAAAAAGACCCACGAGGAAACCCCCTCCAACCATTGTGTCGAATGTAAGGTGAATGAATAACGGTGGCCATAAGCTTGTTGGAAACTGATCCAGGCCTGGAACAGTCCCTTTTCCAAGGGTAAGCGGGAATGCCAGCAGGCTCTGCAGGTGAGGTATGGACAGATAATAGAGGATTTTCCCTGAAGAGTATATCCCGCCTATTGTTTCAGCCGCAGATGTTGAACTGTGAAGGTTGAGTTCAATTGCAGCATATTTCAGCGGTTGAAGTGTGATAAGAGCAGATGCATTCACGCTTCCTGATATCCCTGCGAGTGCAATTGATATCAGGCCAACAATTGCAACTAAATTGAGTCCCTTTCTGTAAAGTATTCTCCCGTCCTCGGTTTTTGCCTTCATGAAGCTGTATGCTAGATATGTCCCGATCAGGAATACGCCAGCGGCAATTGTTGCTGTAACCACGTGTGCATCCTCGTAGAATCCTGACGGGGAAAGAACTGCAGCAATTGGATTTATGTCGGTGAGGATGCCTGTCTTCAGGTAATAAGGTATGTTGAATCCAGTCGGGGTATTCATCCATGCATTTATCAGCGTTATGAAAACCGCAGACATAACAGTGCCCACTGCAACCATTACAGACAGGGACCAGTGTTTGTACCTGTTTTTAAAAAAGTCCCAGTAATAGAAATATAGAACCAGCGAAATTGATTCAAGAAGGAAAGCAAACACTTCATAGTAAAATGGGAGAATATCAACCTTGCCAACAACAACCATGAAACTTGGCCACAGCGCAAAAAGTTCCACTGCAAGTACGGTACCACTTGCAGTCCCTACAGCAAAGAAAATTACAAAAGCCTTGGTAAATCTTCTTGCCATTGCCTCATAGTATGGATCCTTCCATCTGATTGCAAGAAATTCGGCAATAGAAATTAGGATGCTGAAACCTATGCTCATGGTGACGATAAGGATATGCGAGGCCAGTGTGAATCCCATCAGGAAACGGTCGAAATTTGCAATAGTAACCATAAATACGTTTGCTATTACTGCAGCATGTAAATACTTTATGAAGAAGAGTTAAAAATAAATACTGGGGGAATTTTTTCTGAAACATCCTTAAAGATTTCAATCCTGTCAACGAAGATTGATAAATTCTTTGGAATTAATTGACAGGATCAATCATATTCTAGTCACAGAAACCACTATATCGTCATCATCAAGATTTACAAGCTTGACACCACTTGTGACACGGGATATCTCCCTGATATCCTTGACTGCAATCCTTATGGACTTTTCTCCTCTCGTCAATATGAGCACTTCATCATCCTCCTTAACAGAGATAGCTGACACAAGCTTGCCGGTCCTCTTGTTTTCCCTGAATATGAAAACGCCTGATGTTCCGCGATTATGCACAGGAAACTCACTTGATCTGGTCCTTTTTCCAATGCCTTTCTCTGAAACGCTCATGATATAATCGGCATCCGATACGGCGAATGCCGTAAGGACAGATCTACCCCTAGGCAAGCGCATTGATCTGACCCCTCTTGCCTGTCTACCCATGGATCTTACATGGATAGGGTCGAATGTGGCAATCTTTGCATCCTCAGAAACAACTGCAATCCTCTCCCCTTCATGTATGACCTCAATCGCTACAACGGTATCACCTTCTTCCAGGGTGACGATCCTTATTCCTGTGCTTCTAATATTCTGCAACTGATCGGAATCAATCTTCTTGATGTAACCCGCCCTTGTAGCAATGAATATATGCGAACCTTCTGTGAATGAAGGGATCATTATCTGCCTGACTGTCTCTTTATCCTGCAGCTTCAGGAAAGACTGAACTGAAATTCCGTTACTGGTACGGGCTCTCTTTTCAATTTCATATACTTTCCCAGCAAACACCCTGCCAAGATCCGTGAAATATAGTATGTCGTCATGTGAATTTCCAGACACCGCTGATCTGATCACATCCTCCTTCCAGGTGGATGTTATGATGCCTTTTCCCCCTCTTCTCTGTGCTCTGTATTCCTCAAGCGGCACCCTTTTCACAATACTCTTCTCAGTTAATATGATAACACAGTCTTCCTTCGGGATCAATTCCTCCATTGATCTTCGTGTTATCTCCCCTTCGATGACTTTCGATCTCCTGTCGTCCCCATATTTCGATATCAACTCATCCATTTCAGTAACAAGGATCTTTCTCCTTTCTTTTTCGTCTGAAACAATTTTCAGGAGATCCTCGATCTTCTTTCTTATAATGTCGAGATCATCCTTTATCTTTGTTATTTCCTGGCCTGTAAGCCGCTGCAGCCTCATGTCCAGGATTGCATCTGCCTGAATTTCAGAAAGGCTCATTTCTGAGATAAGCATGGATCTTGCGTCCTTTGGTTCCCTGCTTGATCTTATTATTTCTATT